>JAYVNC010000208.1:0-12991 GCA_043758655.1 Novosphingobium sp. | reverse complement strand
CCGGGGATCAAACTCGCCGAGCTTGAGCAACGCACTATGCGACTGGTCAATGCGCTCACGGCTGTGCCGGGGCGGCGGCGGCACGGCGTGCTCGATCTCGATCTGCTGCTGCGCGACGGCACGGTTCGCGGCAGCCGGCTCGGCCTCCATCCACGCGAATTTGGGCTGCTGTGGCGACTAGCGCAGGCTCCCGGCAAGCCAGTTTCGCCCGACGATTTGCTCGCCGAAGTCTGGCGGATGAACTTCAAGCCCGAAACCAACAGCCTAGCGGTGCATGTTTGCCGCTTGCGCGCCAAACTGGCTTCGGCAGGCCTTGCCGGGATTGTCAGCACCACGCCCGAGGGCTGCTATGCGCTTATCCCGGCCAAGGGACAGACAATTGAGCTTGCCGGTGAGAAGCCGCTGACCCACAGGAACTTTCGGCAATCGCAAATTGTCCCCGGGCAAACCAACGAGGTTCCATGACCCCTGTACCAGCATATAATGAGCGGGTTTCGCTGACTCTGGAAGATACTGGCATCGCGTATCTGCGCCTCGCCCGCGCCGACAAGATGAACGCCCTCGACCCAGCGATGATCGACGCACTGCTTGATGTAGGTGCGCAGCTTTCCGCCATGCCCGGCCTTCGGTGTGTGGTGTTATCTGGCGAGGGCAAAGCTTTTTGCGCCGGGCTTGATCTTGCCAGCTTTGCCGCAGGCGGCGGGGGGATCGGATCCTTAACCGAGCGAACCCACGGCAATGCCAACCGGTTCCAACAAATCGCCGTCCAGTTCCGCAAGCTCCCAGTGCCGGTCATCGCCGCGGTCCACGGCGTTTGCTTTGGCGGCGGGCTGCAAATCGCGGGCGGTGCAGATATTCGTATTATCGCCCCGACCACACGGCTGTCGGTAATGGAAATGAAGTGGGGCATCGTTCCCGACATGGGCCACTTTGCCCTGTGGCGCGGACTCGTGCGGCAAGATACCCTGCGCGAACTAACCTACACCAACCGCGAATTTGCCGGCGAAGAAGCCGTGATGATGGGCTTTGCCACCCACTGCTCCGCCAATCCGTTGGAGCAAGCCAAGGCCCTGGCCGCCGAAATTGCCAGCAAAAGCCCGGATGCCATCCGCGCCGCCAAAGCTTTGTTCAAGAGCAGTGTGGATGCCAGCTTTGACGAAATCCTGATGGCGGAAAGCCTTGTTCAGCAAGAGCTTCTTGGCACCAGCAACCAGATTGAAGCGGTCCATAGTCAGATGGCGGGCCGCAAGGGCCAGTTCACCGATCCCTGAACCGATCAGGCTGGTTGCTGCACCTTCAGCATCTCTAGAACCTTGCGCGCGGCAGCTTCTGACGAAGCGGGGTTCTGCCCGGTGACGAGCAGTCCGTCTGCAACCACATGGACGCCCCAATCGGGCCCGGCTGAATAGATCGCACCTTCTTCGCTTAGTACGTCCTGAAGCAAGAACGGCACCACATCGCTGAGGCCAACCGCCATTTCCTCGCAATTGCTAAAGCCCGTGACCTTCAATCCGCGCACCAGTGGCGTGCCCTCCGGGGCTTTGGCGTTGCGCAAGACCCCTGGCGCATGACAAACCAGCGCGAGCGGCTTGCCCGCTGCAATGGTTTCCTCGATCAGCGAAATGGAGTGGCGGTCATTGGCCAGATCCCACAGCGGGCCGTGGCCGCCGGGATAAAACACCGCATCGAAATCATCGTGCGACACCGCGGCCAGCTTCACGCTCGAGGCGAGCGCAGTTTGCGCCGCAGGGTCAGCTTTGAAGCGCTTAGTCGCATCAGTTTGCGCCTCAGCTTCGTCGCTTTTCGGATCAAGCGGCGGCTGTCCGCCAGCAGGCGAAGCGATCACCACTTCGGCGCCGGCATCAATGAATGTGTAATAGGGGGCGGCGAACTCTTCGAGCCAGAACCCGGTTTTTTTGCCCGTATCGCCCAGCTTATCGTGCGACGTCAGAACGAAGAGAATTTTCATTTCAGGCTCCCAGTGTTGGCGGATCAAATCCGCCACAGGCTAAGAACCAATCGCGCGCCGCTTGGTTCCGCCCTGCGCCGATTTAGCCAGCAAAGGCTTTGTAATCGCACAACCAAGCCCTGATCGTCATGCGAAACTGCCACAGAACAAACAGGTTAAGCGTGACCATGCTCCATAGATTAAGCTTTGCCAGCTGCAGCTCCTGATCGCGCGTGAACCCGGCGAGCGGGGCTGGATAGAAGCGGTGCAGGAAATAGGCCGCAACCGACAGAGCAATCAATCCTAGCGCCCATTGTGCCCCCGCTCGGCCATAGGCGAGCGCCGCGATCAGGGCGCAAGAGATCAAGAACACTTCGACGCCCGTGCCAACCCCCAACACAATTGCGCAGAGCACGGTATTGGCAATTCCAGCCACCGGGAGCAGCGCTTTTCCAGCGCGCGGCCATCGCGGCGTGACAAACGGCACTGCCAGAAACAGCGGGGTCGACAGCAAGACGCAGCTCGAAGCCCAGACCCCGGTGCCAACAAGCCACCAGACATATAGCGGATAGAACGGCTGATTGCTGCCGATCACAAACGCGAGCAAGTTACATGCCGCAACGCGCGGATCGCTATTGGCCAGCCACGCGGAAAACGCCTTTGGCATGCTCAGGATGAAGCCGGACGCAGCAGATAATGGCTGACGCCCCATTCCTCACCCCCCGCGTGGCCAAACAGTCCTGCTGTGGCCAGATAGAACAATCGCCACCGCCGCCGCCAAAGCCGCGCATCGCTTCCATATACGTCGGTCAAAATCCGATCAATCCCGGGCTGATTGGCATCAAAGTTTACCAGCCAATCTTGCGCGGTGCGCTGATAATGTTTGCCGCTCCAGCGCCATTGCTGGTCGAGCGAAAAACTGTCCGGAAACTGCATGGCGAGGCCGTGGCTGGGCATGATACCGCCGGTGAAGAAGTGCTGGGCAATCCAGTCGGTCTTGTCGCTGCGGTCAAAGCGGTAGGGCTGGCTGCGGTGGGTGAACACGTGGAGGAACAGCCGGCCATCAGGCTTGAGCCAGCCGCGCACCCGGGTGAGCAGTGCCTGCCAATTTGCCATGTGTTCAAACATTTCCACCGAAACCACCCTATCGAAACGCTGATCGGTGGCAAATTCGTTCATGTCGGCGGTAATAACGCTGACGTTTGACAGCCCCGCACGCTTGGCCTGCGCCTCAATATAGCCGCGCTGGGGGGCGGAATTGGAAACCGCGATAATCCGCGAAGCCGGATACCGCTGTGCCATGAACAGCGTAAGCGATCCCCAACCGCAGCCAAGCTCCAGAATCGTCTGTCCATCGGCTAATCCCGCGTGACTTGCGGTTTCCTCAAGCGCCAGAACTTCTGCCTGCTCAAGCGTTTCCGCGCCTGTGGGGTAGAGGCACGAACTATATTTGCGGCGCGGCCCGAGCGTTAGCGCGAAAAATTCGGGCGGTAGTTCATAGTGTTGCTCGTTCGCCAGATCGGTATGTTCAGCAATCGGGTGCGCCACCATATCGCGCACAAACTGCGCCTCTTGGTCGGGCTCTAGCGACAATTTGCGCCGGGTACGCCCAACCAGATAATCCACTCCCAACCGCGTAATCGGATCAGGAAGCTCGATCGTCTCAGCTGCACGAATTGCCGTTTCGAGAAGGCCCATTGGCGATGTGTCCTTTGCGAGAGAATGGAGAATTGGGAGTAACCGCAGGCGTTGTGGGTCGAAGGAAGAAACAACCTTCGCAGATTATACGCAGCAAATCCGCGTTTGGATTTGAGCGGCGGGCAAAAACAATCACCTGAATTTCGTCCCAGCCAAATCCAAACGCATCCGCGCTGCGTATCTCGGTCAAGGCGTTCAACGACGCGCGCCGGGAGCCACTCCAGTAATGGGTTTAAATCAAGCCATTGACGCTGAAAGCGGAAGCGATTTGCCCGGCGGGCTGAACATCGCCGTGGTCGGCAGCGGCATTTCAGGTCTATCAGCGGCTTGGCTGCTGGCAAAACGTCATAAGGTTACGCTGTTTGAGGCCGATGCGCGGATTGGCGGCCACAGCCACACGGTGGAGGCCGTGGGAACGCCGGTGGATACCGGGTTCATCGTTTATAACGAAAACACCTACCCCAACCTCACCGCGATGTTTCGCCATCTGCAAGTGCCGACCAAACCAACCGCGATGACCTTTGCCGTATCGCTCGACAAGGGACGGCTCGAATATTCGGGCACCAATTTGGGCGGAATGTTTGCGCAGAAGCGCAATCTGGTTCGCCCCCGCTTTTGGTCAATGATCCGCGACCTTCTGCGCTTTTACCGCCAAGCACCGGGCGATCTTGCCGGGCTGGGCGATCAATCACTGCACGAATATCTTGAGGCAGGTGGTTATGGCGCGGCGTTCCGCGACGATCACCTCTACCCGATGGCCTCGGCCATCTGGTCAACCCCATCGGCAGGCATTCGCGATTTTCCCGCCGCGGCCTTCATCAAGTTTTGCCAGAACCATGCGCTGCTCGAAGCGGGAAATCGGCCGTTGTGGCAGACCGTCAAGGGCGGCAGCCGCGAATATGTTAAGCGGATGGTTGCCGACATGGATTGCACGGTGCTGACGGATGCGCCGGTGCGGCGCATTACGCGGCAAGCAGACGGGGTGGTGATTGGTACCGATGCCGGCGAACGGCATTTCGACCAGGTCGTTATCGCCGCCCATGCCGATCAGGCCTTGGCCATGCTCAGCGATGCTGACGCCGCTGAGCAGGCCGCGCTTGGCGCATTCAGCTATTGTCGCAACGAAACCGTGCTCCACAGCGATGTCAGCCTGATGCCGCAGCGCCGCCGGACATGGTCAGCGTGGAATTACAGTGCCGACTCTGCGACCGGGCGCGGGCCAGCGGTCACCTATTGGATGAACGCTCTCCAAGATCTTGGCGATAGCGGCCCGATGTTTGTCACACTCAATCCCGTGCAAGAACCTGACCCCGCCAAAGTTCACTGGCGCGGCGTTTATACGCATCCGCTGTTCAACGCCGAAGCAATTCAGGCCCAAGCCGATTTGTGGTCGCTGCAAGGGCGGCGCGGCACATGGTTCTGCGGTGCCTATTTCGGCTCGGGCTTCCATGAGGATGGCCTTCAGGCTGGGCTCGCAGTCGCCGAGCAACTGGGCGGGGTGATGCGCCCATGGACAGTTGCAGAGCCCTCGGGCCGTATCCAAGTCTCCGAACCTGCGGGGTCAACCCGCAAAGGCGAACCTGCTTTTTCCGTTCTGGTTCCGGCATAATGGAAGCGAGCGCTCTCTATACCGGACAGGTCATGCACCAACGGCTGCGTCCGCGACGGCACCGACTGAACTATCGCATTTATATGCTGCTGCTTGATCTCGATGAAATTGAGAGCTGTGACGCGCGCCTGCGCTTGTTTTCAAGAAACCGCCGCAATCTCTTTGCGTTTTACGACGGCGACCATGGGACGAAAAGCACCGGCGAGCCTCTGCGGCAACATATCGAGCATCAACTTGATGCGGCAGGAATGCCGATCGCCGGTGGAGCCATCCGGCTGCTAACCATGCCGCGCGTGCTGGGCTTTGCCTTCAACCCAATCAGCGTGTTTTTCTGTTACCGTCCGAACGGCGAACTGGCAGCGATCCTTTATGAGGTGAACAACACCTTCGGCCAGCGCCACTCTTATCTGCTGCCGGTGGATGCGAATCACGGCAAAGTTGTCCGCCAAAACGTGAGCAAGCGCATGCACGTATCGCCCTTTATGGGCATGGATATGGACTATGCCTTCCGGGTTCTGCCCCCAGCCGATGCGCTCGCCATCGGCATTACCGGATCAGACGGAGACGGCGCGCTGATCACCGCCGTACTTACCGCGCGCCGCCAGCCGCTGAGCGATGCGGCACTGCTTCGCGCATTCTTCGGCGTTCCGCTGCTGACCTTTAAGGTCGTCGGCGGCATTCTGTGGGAAGCGCTCAAGCTGTGGTTCAAGCGCATTCCAGTGTGGCACCTGCCGCCCGCGCCCGCATCCCCCATCACAACAACCCCTATTCCTGCACGGAGGCACAATGCACCTTGAAATGGACGCCCGGGCAAAGCTTGCCCCTTCGCGCCTAAAGGGCGGATACGGGCTGGGCCTAAGGCTTTTCCGCCGCGCCTTGCGCGCGCTGCATAAAGGCCATTTGACGGTAATTTTGCCCGATGGCCGGCGGATGGATCATTTTGGAACGTTTCCGGGCAAGACAGCGCAAATCCAGGTGCACGATTGGCGTGCCTTGCGGCGCATCATCACCGGGGGCGACCTCGGATTTGCCGACGGTTATCTTGCGGGTGAATGGAGTTCGACCGATCTCGTCGCGCTGATTGCGCTGTTTGCCGATAATGTTACCGATTTACAAAATGCCATGGATGGCTTTGCCCCAGTGCGGTTGATCAACCGTCTGCGACACCTTCTGCGCGGCAATAACAAGCGGGGTAGCCGCCGCAACATCGCCTTTCACTATGATCTCGGCAACGATTTCTACCGCCTTTGGCTCGATGATAGCATGACCTATTCGTCTGCCTGCGCGATGGCGCAGGGGCAAAGTCTGGAACAGGCGCAAACCGAAAAACTTGAACGCATTGCCGCACTGCTCGATCTGCAAGGTGATGAGTCCGTGCTCGAAATTGGCTGCGGCTGGGGAGCCGTAGCCGCGCATCTGTCAAAGCATTGCGGTTCGGTAACCGGCGTAACGCTGTCACGCGAACAGCTCGGTTTTTGCCGCGACCGCATTGTTAGCGCAGGGCTATCCAATGTCGATTTACGGCTTCAGGATTACCGCGATGTGGGCGAACAATTTGACCGCATCGTCTCAATCGAAATGCTGGAGGCGGTGGGGGAAGCTTGGTGGCCAACCTATTTTGAGAAAGTCCGCCGCTGCCTGAAGCCCGGCGGAACCGCTGTTCTGCAAGTCATCACCATGCGCGAGGACCGGTTTGAATCGTATCGCAGTGGCAGTGATTTCATCCAGAAATATGTTTTCCCGGGCGGCATGTTGCCAACCCCGTCTATCATTACTCAGCAGGCAGAGCATGCTGGCTTGGCCCTTACCCGCGCCGATATGTTCGGCTCTGGCTATGCCGATACACTATTGGAATGGCGACGCCGTTTTCAGGCCAATTCGGCGAAAGTAACACAGCTTGGCTTCGATGCGCATTTTCTGCGTTTATGGGAATACTATCTCAGCTATTGCGAGGCAGGATTTCGCAGCGGCACCATCGACGTGGGCCTCTACGTGTTGAAAGGATAATCATGTTTGAACGTCGCGGTTTTTTGGTCGGTGGGCTCGGCCTGATGGCATTGCCATCGGCACTCGGTGCTGCGCTGCCTGTACCTCCCGGCAACCGGATTGGCTTTGACATCACCCGCAAGGGATCGAAGCTGGGTTCACACGTCCTGAAATTTGCCTCGGACGGCAACCGGCTGACGGTGCAGGTGGATGTCATTTTAACCTACCGACTGCTGGGAATTACGCTCTACCGCTATTCGCATCGCTGCACCGAAGTGTGGCAAGGCGGCGAGGTCATTTCGTTGGAAAGCCGCACCAACGATAACGGAAAGCCCTTTAGCCTTAGCGCATCGCGCGGTCCTGCCGGACTAACGGTTCAGGCTAGCGGTACGCCGCGTTATGTCGCACCCGCCAATGCCTTGCCCGCGACCCACTGGAACCAGCGCCAGCTCTCCGGGCCATGGATCAACACCCAAACCGGGCAACTTATGCACCCCCGGGTGATCCCCGGCGGGGTGGAAAAGATTGTCGCGGCCGGAGGTGCCTCGCTCGAAGCCCGACGGTATGAGCTTACCGGCGATGCCAAGTTTTCGATGTGGTACGATAAAATCGGCTGGGCAGGCCTGAGTTTCACCAAAGGCGGGACGCTCATCCGCTATGAACGGCAGGCATGACTTTGACGGGTGACGAACAGGGCCGGGCAGGATTGAATAAGCCGCAACTGTGGCAGCGATGGAGTTGGGCTGTTTTGACGATATTCGGCGCGCTTTCTGTCGCTACCTGTTCGCCGCTGCGCACGTTCAACGCGCTGATGCCGAAGGATGCGGGATCAAAGCTGCTTATTCAGTCCGCGCCCTATGGCTCTGATCCGCGCCAGACGATGGATATTTACGCGCCGACAACCGCCCCCAGCAAGCCTTTGCCGATCATCGTATTCCTCTATGGCGGCTCGTGGAATTCTGGGACCAAAGCGGGCTACAGTTTTGTCGGGCGGGCATTGGCGGCGCAGGGATTCGTGGTTGCAGTGCCCGACTACAGGCTGGTGCCGCAGGTTCGCTATCCGGCCTTTCTTGAGGACAATGCTGTCGCAGTGCAGTGGATGATCCACCACGCCGCCGACTATAATGGCAATCCACAAAAAGTGGTGCTCGCCGGGCATTCAGCGGGTGCCTATAACGCTGCGATGCTGGCCTATGATCCGCGCTGGCTGGGCAAAGATCGGCAGGCGGTCCGCGCGATGATCGGGCTGGCCGGGCCTTATGATTTCCTGCCATCAAAAGTGAAGAGCGTGAACGATGCCTTCGGCGGGATTTCTGATCCCGCATCAAGCCAGCCGATAAACCGCATCAGCGGGGGCGGCGCACCGGCGTTATTGAGCACAGGCGACAAGGACACCGTTGTGTTTCCGGTCAACAGCGACAAATTGGCGGCGAAATTGCGCGCGGCGGGCGGGATTGTTGAACGCAAGACCTATCCTGCGCTGGGCCATGTCGGCCTGATTACCTCAATCGCCAAACCCTTGCGCGGCAAAGCGCCGGTGCTTGATGATATGGCTGCCTTCGCTCACAAGTACGGTGATTGAAATTGCCGCACGCGCCGGAGCGGTCCGTCCCAAGCGCCTGAATCAATCTTTCAGAATCGACGAACTGATAGCGTCCGCAAGCGCCTTGCCCGATAACCAAGCCGATTCTACGCGCGGGCCAATCAGCCAATCACCGCACGCGCCGAGGCCGATTTCGGCATTCCAAAGCGCGCGCCCACCGGTCCCAGCGGAAAGCGCAAATCGCCAGCGGTGAATCGATGATGCTATAATTTCCGGCAGCGGCGTCGCGATTTCATTTTCAAATATCTGCGTTAATTCAACCAATACGTCAGCTTTGTTGTCTTCCAAGTGGGCGGATGACCACTCTGCTGACGCTTGGACGACCCAGGCCTCCGGACCCTCGCGGCCCGGCTTGGCGCTATTACGCGCGGCCCAGCAAATGTTTCCCGGGCGCCGGATTGAGTCGTCTTCGACCGCGAGCGGCGCGGCAAAGGCGAACATGGCCGTCCAGCACGGCAGCGAGCGTGCGTGCATGGCCTTTTGCGCCATATCCAGATCATGAAGCGCCAAGAGCGGCGCGGCCTGTTCGGCGGGGATTGCCACAACAACCGCGTCAAACGGACCATGCGATTCCGCTGACGTCATCACCTGCCAACTCCGTTCGGTGCGATCGAGGCCTTTTACCTGCTGACCAAAAGAAACGTCATGCTGATGCGCCAGATCCCTCACCACAGCGTTCATACTCGGTTTGCTCACCCATGCGTCTGGTCCAGCCAGTGGCCAAGGTTCGGCCAAGCCTCTGGCGTGCCAATCATCCACAACGGCGCGGAATCCGGGATCGCGGACCGTAAAGTACTGCGCGCCATGATCAAAATGCGCCTCACCCAGCGGGGTTGCAATGCGCCGAGTAGCCATGCGCCCGCCCGGGCCGCGACCCTTGTCAAAAAGGCGGACCGAGCACCCCTGTGCAGCTAGAGCTTGCGCGCAGGAAAGCCCCGCCATGCCCGCACCAACGATCCCGACGCTAAGCACGCGCGCGGGGGCATTCAGCATCGGCCCATCAAAGCCAGAACTTCCTTGCGGCTGCTGGCATCTTCAAGAAAACGGCCAAGCAGCTTGCTGGTTACCATGCCGACTCCTGGCGTGCGAACGCCGCGTCCGGTCATGCAGCCGTGCTGCGCGTCGATTACAACCGCGACGCCTTGGGGCTGAAGATGCTCCCAAATACAATTGGCAACCTGTGCGGTCAGCCGCTCCTGCACCTGAAGCCGCTGGGCAAAGCCGTGCAGCACCCGCGCAAGCTTGGATATGCCAACAACCCGGTCCTTCGGTAGATAGGCAATCGACGCCGTCCCGACGATCGGTGCCATGTGATGCTCGCAATGCGACTGAAACGGGATGTCGCGCAGCAACACCACTTCGTCATAGCCGCCCACCTCTTCGAATGTACGCGAAAGATGCAGGCCGGGATCGCTATGATAACCCTGACAATATTCGCGCCAAGCCCGGCCGACGCGAGCCGGTGTATCCACTAGGCCCTCACGCGAAGGGTCATCACCAGACCACCGCAGCAGAGTGCGGACTGCCTCTTGCACCTCATGCGGAACAACCAGCTTCCCGTCATCAGGGGCGGCGTGGAAATTTTGAGCCATGTCGTTCATCAGTAATTTCATAGGTGTGTTTTGCTGGACAGCGCGCGGGTTCAGCCCTGTTTTTGAAACTATCGGCTTGAAAGCAGGCCAAGAATGACAACCAGCATGATGGCTATGCCTTGGAACAACACCCGCTGCGCCATCATCCGGTTTTGCTGCTGCCCCTGCCGAAGCGCAGCATCCAGATCACCGGCCTTCATCCGCTCGGCGTTCAGATAAAACGCGCCGAGGCCGCGAATAAGGGCGGCTACGACTGCAACTGCGCAGACCCCGATGACAATCACAAAGAATACGTTCATGATGCAAATATGCGGTAACCCCTTATCGCATTCAACACACCCAAAGGGGTACATACTGCCCGATTGGATTCCTATTAAGATGCCGCCATGCTGCCATTGTTGATGATCGAAAGGAGCCCGATTGCCGCAGTCGTGAGCGACCCTCGTCTGCCAGACAATCCGATTATCGAATGCAATGCCGCATTCATTACCCTGACTGGCTATAGCCGCGACGAAATTATTGGCCGGAACTGCCGCTTCCTGCGCGGCTCTGGTTCAGAACCCGAATTGTGCGAGGCGCTGCGTGCGGGGGTTCGCAACCGGCAACCGGTAATGGTTGAAATCCTGAACTATAAAAAAGACGGTACGCCGTTCCGCAACGCCGTGATGGTAGCCCCGATTTTTGACGCTGAGGGCGAGCTAGAATACTTTCTGGGATCGCAAGCGGAAGTGGCGGATTACGGCGGCGATGCGCCAAACCGCCGCGCGGCGGCACTTGCCAAGATTTCAAAACTGTCAAAGCGCCAGCAAGAAGTCTTGCTGCTGATGGCGAGCGGCAAGCTTAACAAGCAGATCGCTTTCGAGCTGGGACTGAACGAGCGGACGGTGAAAATGCACCGTTTCGCCGTTCTCAAAAACCTTGGGGCCAAAACCAATGCGGATGCCATCCGATTGGCGATCGAAGCGGGTTACTGACTGCACCTTTGGGTAGGTTTTAAGATTACCCGCGGACGGTTATCTGACAATATAGATAGGCGCTCCGCCCACCTCCCCGGAGGCCTGTCTTACTTCGAGGCCGCGAGTCCTATTCCCCACCCCTTTGGGCTCGCGGCTTCATAATTTTCCGGGAAATCGTATGGCTATCTGTCTGTTATGGTTCCGACAGGACCTGCGACTGCGTGATCACCCTGCGCTATGTGCCGCCATTGCTGATGGCGCGGTGCTGCCAATTTACATTCTCGATGATGAGCTGCCCGGCGATCACCGCATCGGCGGTGCGCAACGATGGTGGCTGCATCACAGCCTAAAAGCTTTGGCTGCGGATTTGTTAAAATTGGGCGCACCCTTGGTCCTACGCCGAGGTCGCGCGCCCGACGTGATGCGCGGTTTGCTTGCAGAAACCGGAGCCGACCGAATCCACGCCCACCGGGCTTACGAGCCTTGGTGGCAAAGGGCTGATTCTGAGATTGCGGGTGAGGCAGACTTGGTGCTTCATGACGGCAACCACTTGGTCAATCCGCGCGCCGTGCTTAATGGCAGCGGCGAGCGTTACCGCGTCTTTACCCCGTGGTTCAATCGCCTGCTCGTTCAGCATATGCCGCCGCCACAGCCCTTGGCCTTGCCTACAGAAATTACGGTGCCGGATGCCTTGCCGCAGTCAGACCAATTGGATGGCTGGGGCCTGCTTCCTATCGCGCCAGATTGGTCGGCGGGCTTCGGTGATTGGCAGCCAGGTGAACGCGGTGCGCGCGCGGCGCTTCGTTCGTTTCTTCCTCATGTTGCCGCCTATCAAGAGGAGCGCAATTACCCGTCGCGTTCGGCGCGCGATTGGCCGGGGGTTTCGCAATTATCGCCGCACATGCACTTTGGCGAAATTTCTCCGGCGGCTGTTTGGCACCATGCGGCGCGCGAAGGCAACGAACAGGCGCGGTCATTCCTCAGCGAAATCGCCTGGCGCGAACATGGCCTCAATATTGTTGATCAGTTTCCGCACTATTCCAGCCGCAATGGCCGGGCGCTGTTCGATCACTTCCCATGGAGAACCGGAGCTGAGGCCGATGCGGATTTCACCGCATGGACCAAAGGGCAAACCGGCTATCCAGCGGTCGACGCAGGTATGCGTGAACTTTGGCAAACCGGCTGGATGCACAACAGGCTGCGGATGATAACTGCCTCGTTCCTGATTAAGCACCTGCTGATTGATTGGCGGCGCGGTGAGAAGTGGTTTTGGGATACGCTGCTCGATGCCGATCTTGGTGCGAACGCGATGAACTGGCAGTATGTCGCCGGATCGGGGGTTGATGCGCCGGTATTTTCGCGCATGATGGCCCCCTTCGTGCAGAGTCCGAAATTTGAGATGGTAGGCTATATTCGTAGGTTTGTCCCCGAACTCGCCCATTTGCGCGATGACGAAATTCACGCACCGCACGAAACTGGCGTGACCCCGCCCCGCTATCCGCTGCCGATTATCGGTCATGAACATGCCCGGGCGCGGGCGATGGCAGCGTGGGAAGCGGTGCGCGGATCCTGATGGGCAAACATGCCTGCATTTTTGGC
>JAYVNC010000207.1:0-4304 GCA_043758655.1 Novosphingobium sp. | reverse complement strand
ACATCGTAGGCAAGGAAATCAGGCTTTGCCATCCATAGCCACAGATGGCGGCGCAGACGGCCGGTGAGCGCCTTGTCATTCTCCTCGGTGACGATCAGCCCGCGCGGGGTCAGTGGCGAGTGACGAGCAAACCAGCGGGCAACACGCGGATCAAAACTCATCACCCCGTGCGCGCCGCGATAGCCTTCGAGCGCGCGGCGCACCGCAAGGCAAATTGCCGCCACCGGGCGTTCTTTGCGCGATTTCACTTCGATCAGGACCGGCACTGCGCCTGCGACATTATCAAGCATCTGCCGCAGCGTTTGAATGGTGTCGGTGCTGCCGCTTAGCGCCGTCAGGTGCAATTGTGCTGCGCTGCGCCGCGCGACCGGTCCGCTTTCGCCCGTCAGCCGGTCTAGATCGAAGTCGTGGAATACAACCGCCTGATCGTCGCTGGTTTTCTGCACATCGCATTCAATGCCAAGTCCGCGCGCAACCGCTGCGGCAAAGGCGCTCGCCGAATTCTCAGGCACCGCGCCGCCATGCAGACCGCGATGGGCAAAACTGGCAAGCTTCAGCCAGTCAGCTCGCCGCGCCAGTGGCGCGGGCGCCAGCCAGCGATCAAGCGGCGCTAACAGCGACAATCGCGTCCACCTCCACTGCCGCGCCGAGCGGAAGCACCGGCACACCCACCGCGCTGCGGGCATGTTTTCCTGCATCGCCAAACACCGCCGCCATCAGCTCTGAAGCGCCGTTGGCAACCTTGGGTTGATCGGTAAACGTGCTGGTTGAACAGACGAAAGCGCCCAGTTTCACAACGCGTTCCACCTGCGACAGCGAACCGAGCGCCGCCTTAAGCTGAGCAAGAATCATCAGCGCGCAGGCCTGAGCGGCGGCGGTTCCGTCCTCAAGCGAAACGTCTTCGCCCAAGCGCCCTGTCACCAACTTACCGCCAACAAACGGCAACTGCCCGGAGACATGCGCGAGGCCCCCTGCAATCACCACGGGAACATAGGCCGCCACCGGCGCAGCGGCTTGGGGAAGGGAAAGGCCGAGCGCGGCAAGGCGCGCATCAATTTCGCTGTCAGTCATGGCGGTCACTCGTAGAGCCTATCGAGCAGCCAGGGCAAGGCCTTGTCCCAGCTATCGATCCGGGCGTGCGCCTGTCCGGCGGCAAGCGCGCAAGGAATATGCGGCGCAAGCTGCGGTTCGCCGCACAGATGCAGGCGCTGAACATCGGGAGAAAGCTCGGCGACCGAGCCATGGTGATGGGCGATGTCGTCAATAAACACCGCGCGGCTGGGGGCATATTCGGCGATGATCTTCGCCAGCGCCGGGCCTTTGGGGCCGAGGTTGGTGTAGACCTTGAGATCAAACCCATGATCGGCGAGTTGCTGCGTGCGCGCTTCATTGAAGTGGTCGCCAAGATTGGTGAGAACGACAACATCGGCGTCTTGCTGCAACCGTTGTACTGTTTTTAGCGCACCATCTATGGGGTATTGCCGGTGCATCTCGGTTTCAAAGAACGCATTGAGCAGCTTCCAGCTTTGCTTGATCGGCACCGCCTCGCCTGAGTCTACAAAGCGGATTGCCTGCGCGAAGTCATTGCCGATAAAGTGAAATTTCATCCCATGCTGTTCAGCCAGCCAGCCGCCAAACGGGGCAACCATGTGCAGCAGCACCTCATCGCAATCGGTGATAACCAAGGGCCTGCTCATGCGGAAAGTGCCTGCCCGGCCTGCACCAGCGCTTCGGGTTTTACGCCGAGCGCCACGGAGGCTTCGATCAGATCGGGCTCGTGGCCGCTGAGGAAATCGAGCACTGCGCTTAAAATTCCCTTATCGCCCAAACCATTGCGCAGATCCTCTGGCGTCATCCCGGTTAGGCTAAGCAATCGCTCCGCCCGGTTTTCATCGCTCAGAATCCAGCCCAGCGCGCTCAGCGCCAGCGCGGCAGGATCGGCATTAGGGGATTTGGGTTCGCGAAGAATTGCATGCTCCTGTCACTTCGGCCTAAGGAATGGCGCATGGCAAAGCGCATCCTCGTTGTCGAGGACAACGATCTCAACCGGAAACTGTTTTGCGACGTGCTGCGCAGCCAAGGCTATGCTGTGGAGCCAGTGGCGGATGGCCGCGAGGCCTTGGAACGCGCGCGCGAATTTGTCCCCAACCTCATCATCATGGACATTCAGATGCCCGAAGTTTCCGGGCTCGATCTGATCGAAGAAGCCAAAGCCGATGCCGTGCTGCGCCTGATCCCCGTCCTCGCCGTAACCGCCTATGCCGGCAAGGGCGACGAGGAGCGGATCAGGGATGCAGGGGCGGAAGGATACTTGGCCAAACCGGTTTCGATTGGGCCGTTCATGGCAGCGGTGAAGGGGCTGGTTGAGCGGGCTTTACCTTGACATCGCGACACTCCGCCGCTTTTGCGCCGCAATGTTCGGCCAATGCGCCACAAACTCACTTCGGGAGCCAAAAATATGGACCGCGCCGCCACTGATGACAAAATCCGCGCTCTGATTGAGCCGTTCAACAAGAAGGGCGCTGAAATTTCAGACGCCACCACATTTGCCGGCGATCTGGAGTTTGACAGCCTGACTGTAATGGATTTCGTCGCGGTGATTGAGGATGATTTTGACATTATTATCAGCATGAACGCGCAGGCAGAGATTGAGAACTATGGCCAATTGGTTGATGCCGTGGTGAAATTGCAGGGTTGAACACCGGGTTGGGACAAAAGCCACAGACAGCTTTAAGGTTCAAAATGACTGATCTCTTTTCCAAATTCGATGCGCTGATTCAAACGCGCGAAAACCTGCTTTCGACCGGAATGACCGATCCGTTCGGCATGGTGATGGAGCGCGTGCTCTCACCCACCGAGGCGATATGCAACGGGCGGCAGACGATCCTGCTTGGCACCTACAATTACATGGGGATGACCTTTGATCCCGATGTAATCGGGGCCGGCAAGCAGGCGCTCGACGATTTTGGCGCAGGCACCACTGGATCCAGAGTGCTCAACGGCACCTATGCCGGACACAAGGCTTGCGAGGAAGCGCTCAAGGGATTTTACGCGATGGACCACGCCATGGTGTTCTCCACCGGCTATCAGGCGAACCTTGGCATCATTTCCACCATCGCCGGCAAGGGCGATTACATTGTGCTCGATATCGATAGCCATGCCAGCATCTGGGATGGCTGCAAACTTGGTGATGCCGAAGTGGTGCCGTTCAAGCACAATGACATCGAGGCGATGGAAAAGCGCCTGAAGCGCATTCCCGAAGGCGCAGGCAAGCTGGTGATCCTCGAGGGCGTCTATTCGATGCTCGGGGACATTGCCCCGCTTAAGGAAATGGTGCGGGTCGCGAAGGAAAACGGCGCGATGGTGCTGGTTGATGAGGCGCATTCGATGGGCTTTATCGGTCCGAACGGGCGCGGCGTGGCGGAAGAGCAAGGCTGCCTTGATGATGTCGATTTTGTCATCGGCACGTTCAGCAAGTCGGTCGGCACGGTCGGCGGTTTTTGCGTTTCCAACCATCCCAAGTTCGAGATTATGCGGCTGGTCTGCCGCCCCTATGTGTTCACCGCGAGCCTACCGCCATCTGTGGTGGCGACCGCCGCCGTTTCAATTCGCAAGCTGATGCACGGATCGAACAAGCGCGCGCATCTGTGGGAAAATTCGAAGGTTCTGCACAAAGCTCTGCGCGATCTCGGCTTCCAGCTGGGCACGGCGGAGGCGCAGTCGGCGATCATCGCGGTGATTATGCCCGACTTGGAGCGCGGTGCGATGATGTGGGAGGCGCTGCTCAACGAGGGGCTATACGTGAACCTCGCCCGGCCTCCGGCGACGCCTGCGAACATGACGCTGCTGCGCTGCTCGCTGTGTGCCGAGCATACGGCAGAACAGGTGCAGACGATCATCGGCATGTTCAGCCGCGCGGGCAAGGTGGCAGGTATCCTCTCCTAAACGCCTCTTCGATTGGTCGCCGCAAGCGGCGCGCGAGGGGTTATCGACAGCACTTTGCCGAAATGATAGTCAGTCGATCAGGGACCGAATTGTAGAGTATCATCTGCACAGGAGAGTGGCATGCGTCTCCCTCGATCAATGCGCGCCTGGGGCATCGGCCTGCTTGCGCTGGCTACCGCCCAGCCAGCCTTCGCCCAGATTGATGAAGCTGACCGTCTGGAGCGATGCCGCAATAACCGGGCGGCGCTCGCCCAGCTGGAGACAACGCGCGCCAGCTATGCGACCGAAGAGCAGATCGCGCGGGCGAGAACTGCGATGGTTTCGATCAGGCGGCTTCAAGCAGAGTTTGAAAAGAACAG
>JAYVNC010000206.1:0-4338 GCA_043758655.1 Novosphingobium sp. | reverse complement strand
ACGACCTGCGTGCTGTTCGGCGATGGTGCTGGGGCTATCGTGCTTGAAGCACAGGAAAGCGATGCCGACGATGCGCGCGGCATTTTGGCAATCAGGCTTCATGCGGACGGTGCGCACAACGAATTGCTCTATGTCGATGGCGGACCTTCGACCAGCGGCACCGTCGGAAAAATCCGTATGCGCGGTAAGGAAGTGTTCAAGCACGCGGTAACCAACCTCGCCGATGTGCTGCGCGAAGTGCTTGAAGGATCAGGGATTGAGGCGTCACAGGTTGATTGGGTGGTGCCGCATCAGGCCAACGCCCGCATCCTTGATGCCACCGCGCGCAAGCTCGGGCTTCCGCCGGAAAAGGTGGTTGTGACGGTCGATCAGCACGCCAATACTTCCGCCGCTTCGGTTCCGCTGGCGCTTGATGCGGCGGTGCGCGATGGGCGGATTCGCAAGGGCCAGATCGTGGTTCTTGAGGCGATGGGCGGCGGCTTTACCTGGGGTGCCAGCCTGATTCGGATGTAGCCTCAACGCCGAATCAACTTTTCTCCCATTGAGACAAGCGATTGCGTTGCCTTTTGCAGCGATTTGCCTATGGTCCCGACTCGGGGGTCGTCCATACGAGGGGAAGGGGCAGCATGCGCTCAATGAGCACTTTAACACGCGCTGATTTGGCTGATGCGATCAATCGCAAAGTCGGTTTGTCGCGTGCAGATTCGCTGGGAATGGTGGAAGCCATTCTTGACCGGATGAGCGATGCTCTCGCCGATGGCGAAAATGTCAAAATTTCGGGCTTCGGCACGTTTTTGTTGCGCGATAAAACGCAGCGGATTGGCCGCAATCCCAAAACTGGCGTCGAAGTACCGATCACCCCAAGGCGGGTGATGACCTTCCGCGCCAGCCAGCTGCTCAAGGAGCGCATCGCTAAAGGATGAACGGTTCTGACCCCTCGCCTGCGAATGGTTCCTTGTTTGCAGATAATAAGGATCCCGGGGCTCTACGGACCATCGGTGAAGTCGCCGATGCGCTTGGCATTCGCCAGCATGTGTTGCGGTATTGGGAAGAACAGTTCCCCACACTCAAACCGCTCAAACGCAGCGGCGGCCGGAGATATTACCGTCCCGAAGATGTCGCCATGGTCGAAACGATTGATCGTTTGGTTCACCGTCAGGGCTATACGTTGAAGGGTGCAAAGGGCGTGCTTTCGGGCGTCGCCATTGGCATTGGTGAAGCTGCTCCTTTGCCGGTGGCTGCGATAGCGCAAACTGGACCTGGGGTTTCAGTGCATCGGCTGTTAGCGATCAGGGACAGGTTGGCGGCGGCGCTGGAAGGCTAGAGATAGAGACTGCTTCTCAGTATCGTCAATCCAGCAATTCCGGCCCCAACTCTGCATCCAAATCCCTCGGGCGCATCAAGTGGACCAGCTTGGCGCAGCCATCGTGCAAATCATTCCAGCTTTCAATATCGCATTCGAGCACGGCAAAAGTCGCGGTCGGAAACTTTGACTCGACTACCGCGCGCAAGGGGCAGGTGCCATCATCGGGAACCAGATCGAAGATCACATCCTCAATTCCGGGGTTGTGGCCGACCATCATCACGTTGCTGATATGGTCATCGGTTTCGCGCAGCACGTCGATCAAGTTGACTGAGCTGGCGAGGTAAATTCGCCGGTCCCACTGAACCGGGATTGTGCGTTCAATCTCTCCCGAAGCGATCTCGATAGTTTCGGTCACGCGCACCGCAGGCGAGGCGACAATGCGCTGCCACGGCACTCCGTGTTCAATAATATGCCGCCCCATCAATGCCGCGCCTTGCCGGCCGCGGGAATTAAGGCCGCGATCAAAATCGCGCGCACGGGCATCGTGCCAATCAGATTTGGCATGACGGAACAGGCCGAGGAGTTTCATGGGGTGGCCACTTCATTGAGCATCGAAACTGCCGGAACACGGGCGCTGATGCGTTGCAAGGCCTCCTCAAGCGTCAACCGAGTTACGGGTGTATCGGGCGGGAAGGCCGAGAGCAGGCGGCTCGGAAAGGCCGCTGAAAGCACGACGAAGGCGCCATGATCGTCACGGCTGCGGATCAGTCGGCCGAACGCCTGCGCCAATCGCGCGCGAATAATCCTGTCATCGTAGGCCGAGCCACCCTGAACTGCGCGCCGCGCACGGTGGAGGATCGACGGCTTGGGCCACGGCACCTGCTCCATCACCACAAGTCGCAGGCTGTGGCCTGGCACGTCCACCCCATCGCGCAAGGCATCGGTGCCGAGCAGGCTGGCGCGCGGATCATCGCGAAAAATATCGACCAGCGTGCCGGTGTCAATCGGATCAACATGCTGCGCGTAAAGCGGCAGCCCGGCGCGCGCGAGCCGATCAGCAATGCGGCCATGCACCGCGCGCAGCCGCCGGATCGCGGTGAACAACCCCAGCGCACCGCCGCCCGAAGCCTCGATCAGCCGGGCATAGGCGGCGGAAAGCGCCGAAACAT
Organism: Novosphingobium sp.; assembly: GCA_043758655.1. GTDB lineage: Bacteria > Pseudomonadota > Alphaproteobacteria > Sphingomonadales > Sphingomonadaceae > Novosphingobium. Next base: position 1,863 of record JAYVNC010000206.1, on the reverse strand, counting down.
CGCCCTTGGTGACATCCGTGACGATCAGCACTTCGGCTTGGCTCGCATAGTCGAACGGGCTTTCGGCCAGCGATAGACGCGGGGCAATATCGAGGTGCTGCGCGCCTGAGCGCAGGACGGCGGCATCCCAATCATCACCGTCCCGTAATGTCGCGCTGGTCATCACCACACCGTGCGCGGGTTCGAGCACCACTGAGGCAAATGGTTTCATCGGATCGAGAAAATGCCGGTGCAGGCCAACATCAAATTCGCGCGCATCGTTGCGATCAACCGCCAGCCAATCGACAAAATCGGGATCAGCAGGGCCGCCAAGCCGTCCGAGCAGCGATTCCCACGCAGCCAGCGTATCAATCCGCCAGCTGAGCGAATGGCGCGCGCCTTCAATCCGCGCGCGGCCTGCGCCATCGAGCCAATCGGGCGGTTCGGCCATGATCGCCTCGAGCCGAACGCCAAGCCGAATCAGCGGACTGCGAAGTTCGGCAAGCGCCGCCTGCGCCGCACCCGCGACCTCAACGAATGGCCCATCAAGCTGCGCGGCCTCAGTCTCAAGCCCATAGCCTGCTTCCTGACCGCCACTTTCATCGCGGGCATAAGTTGTCGCGCGCACGGCGGCGAGCAGCTCTTCCATCGGGCCTGAGGGCATATTTTCAACCAGCCGTTGCAGCCAGCCATCGCCGGGCAGAGCCTCAGCCGCATGGCTCGCGGCGGCGATCGCTTTGCCCCCGGCCTCATCATAGCTCGCAACATCGGCGAGTCGTGCCGCAAGCCCGCGCCGCCGCCCTTTCGATCCCCGCTCTGGCCCAACGATCCAGCGCCGCAATTCGATAAGCTCACCACCGGTCAGCGCCGCGGCGAAGGTCGAATCGGCGGCTTCAAAAACGTGGTGGCCCTCGTCAAACACAATCCGCGTTGGGCGCTGTGCGTAATCGCGTCCACGCGCCGCATTGACCATCACCAGCGCGTGGTTGGCAATCACCAGATCGGCCTGCGCCGATGCTCGCGCCGCGCGTTCGATGAAGCATTTGCGATAGTGCGGGCAGCCAGCATAAACACATTCGCCGCGGCGGTCAGTCAGTGCCGCAACTCCGCGCTGGCGGAACAGCGTGCCGAGCCAGCCGGGCAGATCGCCGCCGATCATATCGCCATCTTGACTGTAGCTCGCCCATCTCGCCACCAATTGCGCAAGTATGGCCGCACGGCCTGAGAAACCACCTTGCAAAGCATCTTCAAGATTAAGCAAACACAGGTAATTTTCACGCCCCTTGCGCACTACCACCGGCTGCGTTCCATCGGGACGTTCGGCGGGCCAAGCACGGCGGCTTTCGCGGCGAAGTTGGCGTTGCAGCGCCTTGGTAAAGGTCGAAACCCAGACCGTTCCGCCCGATTTTTCGGCCCAAAGCGATGCTGGTGCTAGGTACCCCAGCGTCTTGCCAATCCCAGTTCCAGCCTGCGCAAGAAGTACGTGCGGCCCTTTCGAGCGCTCGCGTGGGGCAAAGGCATGGGCAGTTTCGGCGGCATAATATTGCTGGCCGGGGCGCGGTTCTGCCTGCGCTCCGGTTAGCTCGCCTAGCCTCTGCTGAACCTCGCGCGCATCGAGCCAGACCTGCGCGGGTTGGGGGCGTTCAGGCGCCTCTTCCCATTCGGGCAGGCGGGCGAATAGCCAGCGTTCATTGCGTTCAGGTTTGCGCAAACGCGGCCCGAGCAGCGCCGCCCAGGGCCAGCGTAACCGGGTTAGCGATTGCAGCGACGTCCATGCGCCTTCGCGCTCCGCCCAAGACTCGTCCTCACACACTTCGAGCAGGGCTCCTGCCGCCGCTTGGAGCAGAGCGGTGACACCAGCATCGTCCCTCGGTTCGTCCAGCC
>JAYVNC010000205.1:0-4343 GCA_043758655.1 Novosphingobium sp. | reverse complement strand
ATCCCGCCTCAATGGCGCGAACCATCCTCGATTTTATCGCCGCGCCGCGCGATCACATCCGCGAGCGGGCAATTTATCACTCGCAATTTGTCCGCACGATCGACGAACATTTCGCCGATCTTTTCGCCTATTACGAAGAGCTATTGCGGAAACCCGGCATCATTGGACGGCATCGCGCGATGATGCCCGATGATGCTGGGGTTCCTGAAAGCTCTGCCGCTTAAATCGCGATTTCACGCCTCAGCGGTGCATCGCGCAGAGTTTGTTGCCATCGGGATCGCGCAGATAGGCGAGGTAGAGTTTGCCGAACGGGCTTTCACGCCAGCCCGGAGCATCCTCGATGGAAACACCGCCATTGGCGACCCCGGCGGCATGCCAAGCATCGGCCTGCTCCGCGTTTTCCATGGTGAACCCAATCGTGCAGCCGTTGCCAGCCGTCGCAGGCTCCCCATTGATCGGCGGGGTGACCAGAAACATCCCGCTGTTATACATATAGATCAGACGGCCTTTGGCATCCTGCATGGCAGGCTTGCCACCCACCGCGCCGAACACCGCATCATAAAACACCTTTGAACGCGCAGTATCGTTCGTCCCGACCATATTGTGACTGTACATCGCTGTCTCTCCATCAAAAAACCACCACGGAACGGATGCTCTCGCCCGCGTGCATCAAATCGAATGCCTTGTTGATGTCTTCCAGACCCATAACATGCGTGATCATCGGATCAATTTCAATCCGGCCCTGCATATACATGTCAACGATCTTCGGCACGTCAGTACGCCCCTTTGCACCGCCAAACGCGGTGCCGCGCCAATTGCGTCCGGTGACCAGCTGGAACGGCCGGGTGCTGATTTCTTTGCCCGATTCGGCCACGCCGATGATAATGGAGGTGCCCCAGCCACGATGGCAGGCCTCGAGCGCGGTGCGCATAACCTCGGTGTTGCCGGTGGCATCAAAGGTATAGTCCGCCCCGCCATCGGTCAGCGCAACAACCGCAGCGACCACTTCTTCGCGGTTCATCGTTTTCGAATTGAGGAAGTCTGTCATCCCGAACTTGCGACCCCATTCTTCGCGGGCCGGATTGATATCCACGCCGATAATCTTGCCTGCGCCCGCTAGCCGCGCGCCCTGAATCACGTTGAGGCCGATCCCGCCGAGCCCGAACACCACGACAGTGTCACCTACCTGCACCTTTGCCGTGTTAATCACCGCGCCGACCCCGGTGGTCACCCCACAGCCGATGTAGCAGCTTGATTGGAACGGCGCGTCGTCACGGATTTTCGCCACTGCAATTTCGGGCAGCACGGTGAAGTTCGAGAATGTCGAACAACCCATGTAGTGGAAGATGGTCTGACCCTTGTAGCTCAGCCGCGAAGTGCCATCGGGCATCACGCCCTTGCCCTGCGTCGCACGGATCGCGGTGCACAGGTTGGTCTTGCCCGACAGGCACGATTTACACTGGCGGCATTCTGGCGTGTAGAGCGGGATCACATGGTCACCGGCCTTGACTGAAGTCACGCCCGCGCCAACCTCGCGCACGATCCCCGCGCCTTCATGCCCCAACACGCTCGGGAAAAGCCCCTCGCTGTCCAATCCGTCGAGCGTATAGGCATCGGTGTGGCAGATACCGGTCGCCATAATCTCGACCAGCACTTCGCCCGCCTTCGGCCCTTCAAGATCAAGTTCAACAATCTCAAGCAGCTGCTTGGCTTCAAAGGCAACGGCGGCGCGGGTCTTCATTTGGCGATTCCTCCGGACAAAATGCAGGCAAACGCTTGCCGTGGCGCGCCGCACTTGGCAAGCCGTACGCGATGAAAGCGCTCCTAGATCCTGCCAGCCTGTTTGCCGATAGCTTGCTGAACAAGGGCCTCGCCGCGATCCGCACGCAGTTCAAGGTGCCCGCCGCGTTCCCACCCGAGGTCGAACAGGCCGCTAAGATCGCCGCAGCGCGCGTGCCGAACGAACATGCTGACCGCACCGCGATGCCCTTCGTCACGCTTGATCCGGCAAGCTCAACCGATCTCGATCAGGCCTTCACCATTGAGGCGGCGGGAAATGATCTGCTACTGCACTATGCGATCGCCGACGTCGCTTGGTTTGTCCGCGATGGTGATGCGCTCGATGTTGAGGCTTGGGCGCGCGGGACGACCTGTTACCTGCCCGATGGTAAGGCCTCACAATATCCCAAGCTGCTCAGCGAAAACGTCGCGAGCTTGCTGCCCGATGGCGACCGCCCCGCCGTGATCTTCACCGTCAGGCTCGATCCTGATGGCAATGCGCATCTCGATGGTGCTGAGCGCGCGCTGATCCGCAACCGGGCAAAGCTGGCCTATGAAACCGCCACCGACGCCGATCTACCCGGGGACTTTGCCGAGTTTTCCCGGCGCGTCGGCGCGGCTGAGGACCGGCGCGGCGCGGCGCGCACCGATCCGCCCGAACAAGAGGTTTCGCGCGATGGCAGTGGGCATTTTTCCCTCACCTTGCGTCCGCAGCTGCTTACCGAAACGCGCAATGCAGCGCTGTCGCTGGCCTGCAACCTAGCGATAGCCGATGCGCTCTATGCTGCGGGGACAGGGCTGTTCCGCGTCATGCCGTCGCCCGATGCGCGTTCGATTATGCGGCTGCGCGGCACGGCAAAAGCCTTCGCGCTCGATTGGCCCGAGGCGATGCTACTCAGCGATTTCGAGAAAAAGCTCGATCCCACCAAACCGCGCGAGGCCGCATTCCTTATGGCTACCCGGCGCGGTGGCAGCGGCGCGTCTTATGTGCCATTCCACGCAGGCGAAAAGCCGTGGCATGCGGCCATGGCAGCCACTTACGCTCACGCCACCGCGCCGCTGCGGCGTCTGGCGGATCGCTACGTCGTTCGCGCCGCGCTCGCTGTCGCCAACGGCCAGCCGGTTGCGGAGGAAGTTACCGCGGCCTTCCAGCGGCTGCCCGAAGTCATGGCCAAGGCCGACGCGCGCGACAATCAGATTGACCGCGCGGTGATCGACCTCGCCGAAGCGGCGATTCTTTCAGGCCGCGAAGGCGAGAGTTTTGACGCTGTTGTCACCGATCTCGGCGATACTGGCGCGCGCATCCAGCTTTGCGATCAGCCGGTTGTCGCGCGGGTCACCGCGCATGGCGCTATGCCGGGAACTGCGCTGCGGGTGCGCTTGATTGGCGCCGACCCGATTCGGCGGGAAGTTCGGTTCGAGCGGATTTCCTGAGGAAATAGAATCGCGTTGCGCGGCGCTGCCACTGTTGTTAGGGCGCGCCTTCCCGAAAGGGACACCCAATATCGAGGCCCGATGGCGGAGTGGTTACGTAGCGGACTGCAAATCCGCGCACGCCGGTTCGATTCCGGCTCGGGCCTCCAGACAGTTTATCTTTATATTTTAATATGTTAGTGAAAAAGAAATACCGCGCAGTTCCGCGGGATTTGGCCTCCGTCGTGCGCGGTGACCGGTCTCCGAGAGACCGGACAGACCTCATTTCTGAGTCAATTTGACCCAGAGTCTCTCGCGCCGAATGTGCAGCGATGGATTCGTTTCCCTGCGGAGAGTCCTAGTCGAGGAACGCCCCTCCAAGTTCAGTCGGATGGGCGGTTTACCATGGTTGAGGAGTGGAATTATCGGAATGGATTGTCGCAGGCGGACTGCCTACCGCTGCGTCAGGCCTTGACGCTCAAACCGTATACCGAGCTTGCCGAGCGACAGCAGACCAGGTTTGATCGCCTGAGCGCTGCCCCAGCGCGGTAGGAGTAAGGCCCCAACAATGATTGGTAGGCCTTGAGCGTCAAGATTGCGTCGGTCGGTGAACCGGGCAGGCTATGTCGCCTTCACATCGAACAGGTCCCGCGCCGTCCACTACGTTAAGTTTTCGTGGAGCTCTTGGTCGTCCCAGCCGATACCGTCATAGCTATATGTCAGCCCATCACCCTGCGCAGATATCGGTTGCTGGGCCTTTCGACGGCACGGTAGCCCATGATTGCAATCGCCACACTAGCGCAGATCGCAACAATCGAGACAACGACGCCAAGTATGTTCGGACCGAACGGATGAACGAACCGATCAAAGGTCACTAACACATACGGGTGCAGCAAATAGAGCGAATAACTTGCATCACCGATCAAGAGAAAAATGGGCGGCCAGAGCACCGAAGCGTCGAGCCGCAGCATTGCCAGAACCAGCATAGCGCCCAATAGTCCGGCCCACGGCATGCTCCCACCCAGATGTTGGTGAACGCCTAGTGCAAGCAGGAATGTGCAGGGCGGTGACAAAGCAGGCCACAGGAACGCCGGTATTGTGCTGAGCGTGGCGGAGTAAAATCCGGCCATTTGTTAGGTTGCTTCTTTTTT
>JAYVNC010000204.1:0-4350 GCA_043758655.1 Novosphingobium sp. | reverse complement strand
TAAAACTGTTCTTCAACCGCCAGACTCCATGTGTGGAGCAGCGGTTTCAATTCCGAGGCGGCGCTGAAATAGCCTTCTTCCAGCCAGAAGGTGATGTTCGATGCGAAGCCGATGACCGCAACAATCGATTTGCCAAAGCGCGCCAGCTCGTCGGGCAACATGACGAACCACGCCAACGGCAGGCAGCACAGGATCAAGCAGAACAGCGCCGGCAAGATGCGCCGCGCCCGCCGCTCATAAAATCGCACGATTGAGAAGCGATCCTTGTCGATATCGCCGAGCAAAATGCTGGTAATCAGATAACCCGAGATGACGAAAAATACATCGACCCCGACAAAACCGCCGGAAAATATTGGGAATCCTGCGTGGAACAACACCACCGGCACCACGGCAATCGCGCGCAGTCCGTCAATTTCGGGGCGGTATCCAATTGAAATGGCGGTCCTTTCACCGCTACTGCCGGTCATCTCCGCTGCCCCTCCGCCCGCGACTATCGGGCCGGATTGCGCAGCTTGCCGGGCTGCATCGAAAACCGTGCGCGGCCGGACAGGGTTACCATCCGGTTTGCGAGATCGGCATCGATCTGTCCTGCGCTGAACGTGCCCGAAGGCACCGTGCCCGAAACCCCGCCGGTGCCGCTCGCACGCTGCGACTTCAGATCGATGCTGACATTGCTGGTGGTAAGCCGGTAGCCGCCTGCGGAATTGAATTCGACCGGGCCGTGGATGTCCACCTTGTTGCTATCATAATGGAACAGACCATCGGGCGCGCGCAATTCAGCCGGTCCATCGGAAAGGAGCATGCGCGCGGCAAGATTGCGCAATTCGACCTCGGGGGTAGCGGCGCTGCGTTGAAGTGCCGATCCAGCGGTGAGCGAAAATGCCCGGCCCTTGTTATCCTGCCCGCGGTACATCGCCTGCTCAACCCGCACGCGTTCCTGTGTTACCGCCACCCGGTTGCGGTCGAGCAGAAAGCTAACCTCACCGCGCGGGAACAGGGGCGCAATAATCATCACCGCCACAACCGCGCCAACGCCGCCCGGCAACGCCTTGGCGAGAAAGCGCACCGTGCGGTCATGCGATCCGCCCGGCAGAGCGAAGGTGCGGCGCTTGTCGCGAATGATATCTGCAGCCTGAGTCATCGCGCTTGTTCGGTTCTTGGCCGCATCATTCGTGGCTGAAAATGTCCTTCTCGGCCCATCCGGCAAGATCAAGCCGGGCACGCACGGGAAGGAAATCAAAGGCGGCCTGCGCCATGTCGGTGCGATGTTCGCGCGCCAGCCGCTCGACAAGGATGGCGTGCATCGCATGCAGAAAACGAACGTCAGACGCGGCATATTCGCGCTGTGCCTCGGAAAGCTCGGCAGCGCCCCAATCGCTTGATTGCTGCTGCTTGGAAATCTCTTTTCCGAGCAATTCGCGCACCAGATCCTTCAGGCCATGCCGGTCAGTATAGGTGCGCGTCAGCTTGCTGGCGATCTTGGTGCAGAACACCGGCGCGGCGACCACGCCCAAGTAATGCTCAATCGCGGCGAGATCGAAGCGGGCGAAATGGTAAAGCTTGATCCGGGCGGGATCGGCGAGCACCGCCTTGAGGTTCGGCGCGTCGAAACTGCTCCCGGGGGCAAAGCGGACGAGGTGTTCATCGCCGTTACCATCAGAAATCTGGAGCAGGCACAGCCGGTCACGCGCGGTGATCAGCCCCATCGTTTCGGTATCAACAGCAACCGCACCCGGCGCAAGCACACCTTCGGGGAGATCTTCTTCGTGGAGATAGACAGCCATATGGGCTGAGTGCTTAGGCTGATCGGCGGCCGGATGAAAGCCCCGAACCGCAGGAACCGGCGATGCCAAATAGCGATACTGTACCCGAAAGCTGGAAAACTGCGCTGGGTCCGGTGCTCGCCACTGCTGAAGCGCGCAGGCTAGGCGGATTTTTGACCGCCGAGGAAGCCGCAGGGAAACGGGTCTATCCGCCGCGCGGAATGCGTCTGGCTGCGCTGAACCTTACCCCACTCGATCAAGTGAAGGTCGTGATTCTGGGGCAGGATCCCTATCACGGGCCGGGGCAGGCGCATGGCCTGAGCTTTTCGGTGCCCACCGGCGTGAAGGTGCCCCCCAGCCTCGCCAATATCTATAAGGAGCTGGAAAGCGACCTTGGTCTTTCCCGCGCTTCGCATGGAAATCTGGAAAGCTGGGCGCGCGCCGGGGTTCTGCTTCTCAACAATTCGCTTACTGTCGAGGATGGCAAGCCCGGATCGCACAGCAAGATCGGCTGGGAGGCGATTACCGATGCGGCGGTGGCGGCGGTGGCAGCCAAGCCCGAGCCTTGCGTGTTCATGCTGTGGGGCAGCCATGCGCGGAGCAAAGCGGCGCGGGTGCCGGGGCTGGGTTTGAACAGCCACCATCTGATCCTCACCGCCCCGCACCCCAGCCCGCTCTCGGCCTATCAAGGGTTCCTCGGGTGCAAGCATTTCAGCAAGGCGAATGCGTTTCTGGAAGCCAATGGCCGGGGCGCGATTGACTGGCGCGTTTAGGCCACCGCCAAAAGTTCAGCCGCCAGTGCCTCGGCAACCTTGATCCCATCAACCGCCGCTGAAAGAATGCCGCCAGCATAGCCCGCGCCTTCGCCCGCCGGGTACAGTCCGCGCGTGTTGAGCGATTGCAGATCAGCCCCCCGCGTGAAGCGCACCGGCGAGGAGGTGCGCGCCTCCACGCCGGTTAAAATCACATCGGGATGATCGTATCCGGCGATCTGGCGGCCGAACACCGGGATCGCTTCGCGCAAAGACTCGATCACGTAATCGGGCAGGCACAGCGACAGGTCGGTCAACTTCACGCCGGGCTGATAACTCGGCACCACCGCGCCAAAGTCTCCGTTTGAAGCACGCCCCGCCAGCAGATCGCCTACCTTCTGCCCCGGCGCGTGGTAATTAGATCCGCCCGCCGTGAACGCCAGACTTTCCCAGCGGCGCTGAAACTCGATCCCCGCCAGAGCGCCGCCGGGATAATCGCGCGCCGGGTCAATATCGACCACCAGCCCCGAATTGGCGTTGAACTCGGCGCGCGAATGCTGGCTCATGCCATTGGTGACGACGCGGCCCTCCTCGCTGGTCGCGGCCACGACCTGCCCGCCCGGGCACATGCAGAACGAATAAACGGTGCGGCCATTGGCGCACCGGTGGCTGAGGCCATAGGCGGCTGGGCCAAGAATTTTGTTCCCGGCATTGGTGCCGTAACGCGCCTTATCAATCCAGCTTTGCGGATGCTCGATGCGCACACCGATTGCAAAAGGCTTAGCCTCGGCGTGCACCCCGCTTGCAAATAGCTTGTAAAAAGTGTCGCGCGCCGAATGGCCGACCGCGAGAACAACATGGCGGGCAGGGAGGAAAGAGCCGTCGGACAGGTGCAGCCCGGCCATGCACCGCGAACCAGCGGCGTCGGTTTCAACTTCGAAGTCCTCCACCCGAGTCTCAAACCGGTATTCGCCACCGAGTTGCTCGATGGTTTCGCGCATCGACATCACCATAGTGACCAGCCGGAAAGTGCCGATATGCGGGTGCGCTTCGGTGAGGATATCCTCAGGCGCCCCGGCTTTAACAAACTCGCTCAACACCTTGCGCGAAAGGTGCCGCGGGTCTTTAATCCGGCTGTAAAGCTTGCCATCAGAGAACGTCCCAGCTCCGCCCTCACCAAACTGGACGTTGGACTCAGGGTTGAGCTCGCTGCGCCGCCACAGGCCCCAGGTATCCTTGGTCCGTTCACGCACCGCCTTGCCGCGCTCGATAATGATCGGCTTCAAGCCCATTTGCGCGAGAATCAGCGCCGCGAACAGCCCGCAAGGCCCTGCGCCAATCACCACCGGACGGAGCCCTTGCCAGTGCTCAGGGGCATGAACCGGGAGCTTGTAAGCGGTGTCTGGCGAGACCCGAACATGGCTGTCTGCGGCATGGGCGGCCAGCACCGCGGCCTCATCTCGCAGCACCAGATCAAGCACATAAACCAGCTTAATCGCATGTTTTTTGCGCGCATCATTGCCGCGCCGAACAATCGTCACCTGCACGAGATCAACGAGCGAAATATCCAGCCGCAGGCATACCGCCGCCGCAAGGTCTTCGGGCGCATGGTCAAGCGGCAGGGCAAGGTCAGACAGGCGGATCATCGCTGCCGCCCTAGCGCGGGCAGCGTCAAACCCCAATCCCCAGTTTTCTCATCAACAAGTAGGCCGCGATCAGCGCGGAAGCTGGCTCGCCCCCATCAGCATCTCGTCAACCGCGCGCGCAGCCTGCCGTCCTTCACGGATCGCCCAGACGACGAGGCTCTGCCCGCGCCGCATATCACCACAGGCGAA
>JAYVNC010000203.1:0-4353 GCA_043758655.1 Novosphingobium sp. | reverse complement strand
CACATCCGGCCGGTTGGTCGAGGCGATGACGATGATGCTTTCGTTGGGATCGAAGCCGTCCATCTCGACCAGCAGCTGGTTGAGGGTCTGCTCTCGCTCGTCGTTGCCGCCGCCGAGGCCCGCGCCCCGATGGCGGCCGACGGCGTCGATTTCATCGATGAAGATGATGCAGGGGGCGTTCTTCTTGGCCTGTTCGAACATGTCGCGGACGCGGCTCGCGCCGACGCCGACGAACATCTCGACGAAGTCAGAGCCGAAAATGGTGAAGAACGGCACGCCCGCCTCGCCGGCGATGGCGCGGGCGAGCAGGGTCTTGCCGGTGCCGGGCGAGCCGACCAGCAGCGCGCCCTTGGGAATCTTGCCGCCGAGCTTGGAAAAGCGGCCCGGATCCTTGAGGAACTCAACGATTTCCTCCAGTTCCTCGCGCGCTTCATCGATACCCGCAACGTCTGCAAAGGTTACCCGGCCCTGACGTTCGGTGAGCAGCTTGGCCTTCGATTTGCCAAAGCCCATCGCGCCGCCTCCGCCGCCGCCCTTTTGCACCTGACGCAGCGCAAAAAACGCGATGCCCATGATGAGCAGGAATGGCAGCGCCTGAATCAGGATGTAAGCGAGAACGCCCATTTCTTCCTTAGGACGCCCGGCAAATTTAACCCGGTTGGTGGTGAGGAGCTGGGTAAGCCCGGTGTCGCCGGGGATCGGCACGGTGGTGAACTTGTCCCCATTGGCGAGTTTGCCAGTGATCTGATCGGTGCTGACCTGCACCTCGGCAACGGTTCCCTCAGCCACTTTGGCGCGGAAATCTGAATAGGCGATGACAGTGCCTGCCGACTGGTCTCGCGGGCCGAACATCGAAACAACCAACAGCAAGGCAAGGAAAATCCCGCCCCAAACTAGCAGGCTGCGGATCCAGGGGTTCGGACTGGGCTGGTCATCGTTCATCGGGGTTTCAGATCCTTTCGCCAGACTATGTAAGCGCGAAGGGCTGAATGGCAAGTTAGCGGCCACAAGCTGTTTCGTGCACGCGGCGGGTAGCTTACGAGGACACCCTTACCCGCACACGAATCCCCGGGCCAAGCTGACACAGCAGTTGCCGCAACACCTGCCCTGTGCAAATAGCAAAGGTGCAATTCCAACACAGGTTTTCTCCATGGCAGACAGCACCAACGCGCTAAACGGCAAGACCCTTAACGGCAAAACAGTGGTGCTTATGGGCGGCGGCGGGTTCTTTGGTACGCACGTGGCGCAAGAACTGCTGGCGCGCGGCGCGCGTCTGCGGATCGCCAGCCGTCATCCTAAGCGAGCATGGCGTATCAAAACTTTGGGTAACCTCGGGCAGGTGCAATTCCTGCGCGCTGACATCACCGACCGCGCGCTTATGCCTGCGCTGGTCGCCGGGGCTGACGCCGTGGTGAACCTTGTTGGTGTCTTCAAGGGCGATCTGGGCGCGGTTCATGTTACCGGCCCCGGCGCGCTTGCTGCTGCATCAGCGGCGGCGGGAGTGGGTGCTTTTATCCAAGTTTCCGCCAATGGTGCCGATGCAGAAAGCGTCGCCGCCTATGCGCGCACCAAGGCGCAGGGTGAGGCCGCCGTGCTCGCCGCTTTCCCGAGCGCGACAATCTTGCGGCCCTCGATACTCTTCGGCGGCGATGACAATTTCATTAACATGTTCGCCCGCCTGATCTCGCTTGCGCCGGTTCTGCCGGTGTTTGGTCCTCAGGCGAAAATGCAGCCGGTGTTTGTCGATGACGCCGCCGCCGCCTTGGCCAATGCCCTATCCGACCCAGCCAAATATGGCGGCAAAACCTTCGAGCTTTGCGGCCCGGACGTGCTGACCATGGCCGATCTCAACCGCCAGATTGCCAAAGCGCAAGGGCGCTCAACAATGTTCATCGATCTGCCCGATCCGCTTTCAGCAGGCTTTGCCATGGCGACTGGCTGGCTCCCCGGCGCGCCGATCAGTTCAGACCAGTTCGCGCTGCTCAAAGCGGGCAATGTTTCGAGCGGACTGCCGGGGCTCAAGGCGCTGGGGGTTGACGCCCGGCCACTGTCCTTGTTCGTCGAACGCTGGATGGTACGTTATCGCAAGCATGGCCGGTTTGGTGACAAGCGCGGGCTTGCGGGTTAAAGTTTACCCGTCAACATCGCCATAATGATCGGGCGGTTGGATGCCGTCCATCCGCTCTGCCAGCAATGGCCGGAAGCTCGGGCGGCTTTTGATAACTGAGTACCAGCTGCGCGCCTGCTCGTGTCCTGACCAATCGAGCCCGCCCAAATAATCCGCGACCGATACCTGCGCCGCGGCAGCCAGATCGGCGAGCGTCATTGTCGCGCCCGCTAGCCACGGGCGGGCATCGATCAGGTAATCAATGTAATCGAGATGTTCGTGCGCCAGCTTCATCGCCTCACGCAGTACTTTTGAATCGGGCGGCTGGCGAGTGAACAGCCGCTTCTTCATCCGCTCATTGAGCAGCGGGCCCGTCACGTCGCCGAAGAAATTCTCATCAAACATCGCCACCAGCCGCCGAACCTCGGCGCGGTCAATCGCCGAGCCGCTAATCAGGCGATTGCGCTCCTCGGTTTCCTCAAAATATTCGCAGATCGCCCGGCTATCAACGAGAATGCTGTCTTTGCCGCCTTCATCGTTGCGCATCACCGGGGTGCGCCCAGCGGGGTTCATCCGCAGAAATTCATCGCGCCCAGCCCAGGGATTTTCACGCCACAGATCATAGCCGATGCCCTTTTCAGACAGCAGCAGCCGCACTTTTCGGCTGAACGGACACAGAGGGAATTGGAAAAGTTGCCACATGATCTGCGCACATGCAGCATCGGTGGGTCATTCAGGAAGGGTGCGGGGGCGAATTTTCCTGTGGAAAGGCAAGCGTGCCCAATGAAAACTAATTTCCAAGCTCCCCATCGAGCAGTGCAAGGCACGGCGTAAGCATGGCTGCCCTCGCGCCTCGCGGATCTTTGGCGCTGCTCAGTTCGGCACTAATCTGCGTGTGGCGGGATTTGAACATAGCTGCGACCTGCTGGCGGTTCGCGCTGGTCTCGTCCATCAGCGCCACAGTGGTGACGACAAAGTATTCGCGCCCGCGCAGGCCCGGCTGGGCAAGGCCCTCAGAAACAGCGGCGTGGCGCGCTTGTTCGCTGGAAACTATGGCAAACACCGCCGAACAGCGCAGCGCGGCTTCTTGGGCAATTGTCAACGGGATAGGCGGGGCCACAAGTGCCTCTGCAAACACAGGAGCGGATGCGAGCAGCGCGAGAGACAAAAGTGCTTTCATCATGGCGGTTTCCCTAGCCGCAGCAATCTGAACGCAGGCTGCTCAGGATCACACTGAATGGCGCGACAACAGGAACACAGCGTGTTCGGCGCGGAAATTTGCCGCTGCCGGGCTGCACAGCTTATCGCCTGAAAGGAACCACGCCTCTTCAACCTTCAGCCCGCGTGCCTTCACATGCTCGCGAAAATCGGCGACCGAAAGGTGGTGGATGTTCGGCGTTTCATACCACGCGACCGGAAGCAGCCGGGTGACCGGCATCCGCCCATTCCACAACAGTGAAAGCCTCACGCCCCAGTGGGCAAAGTTGGGAAACGAAACGAAAGCCTTGCGCCCAATGCGCAGCAGATGATCGAGCACCAGATCGGGCCGGTGCGTGGTTTGCAGCGTCTGGCTGAGAATTGCGTAATCAAACGAGGCTTCGGGATAGATCGCCAGATCGGTATCGGCATTGCCCTGAATTACCGAAAGCCCGCGCCCTACGCAGGCCGCGACGTTGGCCGCATCAATTTCCATCCCGCGCGCATCACAGCCGCGCTCATCGCGCAAGGCGGCGAGCAGATCGCCATTGCCGCAGCCAACATCAAGCACGCGCGCACCCGGCGTGACGTTGGCGGCGATGATCGCCAGATCGGGGCGGAGGGTGCTGTTCGGTGCGGTCATGGATTGAGGAACCCGGCGATCACCCGGTCAAGCGCGGGGACATCGAGCAAAAACGAATCATGCCCAAACGGCGCGGACAGCTCAACGAAACTCACCGGCGCGCCCGCTGCATTGAGCGCGTGAGCGAGCTTCTTTGATTCAGCCGTTGGATAAAGCCAATCGGTATCAAAGCTGACGAGACAAAACCGCGCTTTGCTTGCCTTAAACGCATCGGCCAACCGCCCGCCGCATTCGTCCGCCAGATCAAAATAGCTCATGGCGCGGGTGATATAGAGGTAGGAATTGGCATCAAACCGTCCGGTGAAGCTGGTCCCCTGATAGCGCAGGTAACTTTCCACCTGAAAATCAGCATCAAAACCGAAGCTTTTGGCCTCGCGGTCCTGAAGGCGGCGGCCGAACTTCTCGC
>JAYVNC010000202.1:0-4365 GCA_043758655.1 Novosphingobium sp. | reverse complement strand
TGCATCATAGCCCGGCAGATTATTGCGGCGAATTCAAACGCTCTGGATTAATCAGGAGTCTTGAGGGTGGAGGTGGTAGGTGTAACTTAAGGTGCTCCTTGGTTGTGCTTGCGGGCGGGGTAGGGGCGTAAGGTCACCTGCGGATACACTCTCCAAGACCACGGCCTTTGCGGTGCCCATTTGAAGCCCGAATGCTACACACCGACAGCGTAATACCCACCCTCGCCCCGATCCCCGGTGAGGACACCATAAGATTGACGCCTGCGCGCGCTCAGTTCGGTGTGAGTGCAAAGCCGAGAACTTTAAACCGAACGCCGCCTAAAAACCGCCACGGTGCTGGCACTCGCGATAGCCGGGCGGTGCGAATCGCGGTCTTCCGCCTTTCGGAGTTAACGACGCTTGCGGGTCGATCAGCTAGGCTGGCATGACCAGTGCGATCAATGAGAGGTTCAATGCAATCTTGGCTGAAAAGGCCCAGCCGCTCCTGCCCTACAAAGCTGCCCCGCGCACGAAGCAATCATAGCTTTAAGCTGCTGAATTTACTTAATTTGAGGAAATTGGTCGGGGAGATAGGATTCGAACCTACGACCCTCTGGTCCCAAACCAGATGCGCTACCAGGCTGCGCTACTCCCCGACTGGCCGCAGCCCCTAGTTTCCCTCGCCGTTTGATGCAAGGAGAAAGAGGCGTTCATGGCAATTCAATGCAGAACAAGGCTGGAACAGGAGAACTGAGTCCCGGAATAGTCCCGAACCCCGTTGTGCTTCGGCGGGCTAGGAGAATCAAATTTCACACCAGTTGTGTGAAGGGTATGCTGAAATTGGAGCTGATCGCACGAGCATGCGGTATCATTCGTGCCGAGAGGATGATAGCGACCTGCGGGTCGTGTCTGCGTGAGTTGGCGCAGCAGCGCCGACGGCTCGGCTATCGACGGCTGCATATCCTGCTTCGCCGGGATGGGATCACGATCAACCGCAAGAAGATCCAGCGCCTCTCCCGCGAGGAAGGGCTAACGGTGCGTCGCAGGAAGGGACGAAGGCGCGCCGTGGGCGCGCGGGCACCGGCTCCGGTGCTGGAGCGTAGTTTCAGCCCCTCCTTGTGATCCTACTGGCCTTGGTAGATCAGTCATTCAGATTGAGCTTACCTCCATTTTTTAAGCGAAGTGATTGCGAGAGCAAGCTCATCGCGTAGCAGCAGAGCTTCAGCGTACGCCTTGTCTGCGTCGTCCGTAATCAAAAAGCTTGTGCTTAAAGCACCAATTGTCCGCCGCTTGCGGTCCAGTAAGGGCAGTTCGACAGCCAGACGCCGTCCACCGTTGGTCCGTTCGTTAAGAATTGCACCGTCGGTAATCACATGTTCGTCGTCTTTGTCTGCCGCTTTGCCGATGCGGCCAAAATTTGAGGCGATTATCTGGTTGGTCTTCCCGGGCAAAGCGACGTGCATTGCCAGCGTCACGAGCGTCGGGTGCTTGTCGAGTGCGCGGTCTACCAGAGCCTGCGCCTGGTGTGATGCATGCGCTCCCCTTACAAAGGGATCGGGCTCGGACAGATTTGCGGCCAAGTAGATGTGGCGTGAAAGGTCAAGCACGACAGCGCTAGCCTGGTTCGGTCCTACCCGTTTGTGTAACGTTACGATTACCGTGCCTATCGGCTCGCCAAGCGCATTATTCAGCGGGAACGATTGGCCGTGTCCGCTGGTGCGGCCAAATGACAAATGAACTGTAGAACTCGCGCTTGCCGTGGCATCAATCTCAATTGCGCGGACCGAAGTATGACGATGCGCAACAGTTTGAAGAAGAGTCTCGCCATAGGTGGCCGCATGGGCGTTTGGGCAGGCTAAGCACAGGGCGGCGAATATGGCGGCGATTCTGTTACCCATGATACACCTCACTCTCGCCCGCGTCGCTCGAATAGCAGTAGCATATTGGGCAGCATGGTGAGGACCAGCGGGGCACCGACCAGAAGCCCAGTGATGATCGCAGTGGCGAGCGGCTTTTGCAGACCTGATCCGCGGCTGATGCCAAGCGCCAGTGGCAACAGGGTGAGGATAGCGATGAGCGCCGACATCAGGATTGGCCGTAGCCGGGCCTTGCCGGCGTGGAGCAGCGATTCCAGATCGAGCGGCGCTCCCGGAACCAGTTCGGCGAGGTAGAAGATCGCCAGTTCGGTGAGCATCCCGACCACCATCGTCAGCCCCATCATCGCCGAGATATCGAGCTCGGTGCCGGTCATCCACAGCCCGGCGAGCACCGAGCTGGCGGACAGCATCACCGTCGCCAGAACTGAGACGGTGTAGGCCCAGCGCTCAAACAACAACGTAAGCAGCAGTGCCGAGAGCAGCAGCGCGGCGATGAACACCGTGGTCAGATCGCGGAATGACTGCTTCTGTTGAGCGTAAAGCCCGCCGTAATCGACGCGGATGTTTGGCGGCAGTTTGAGCTCGGCGATTTTGACCTGCACCGTCTTGATACCCGATCCCAGATCAAGCCCTTCAAGCCGCGCGGTTACCGGAATGAACGGGGCAAGGTCCTCGCGCGTCAGCTGCCGCTGCCCGGCGGCGATTTCGATTTTGGCGATAGAACCAAGCGACACCGTGCGGCCATCGGCAGCGCGCAGTTGTAGCCCCGCGAGGCCATCGGCGCGCTGACGCATATCCTGCGGCAGGCGCACGCGAACGTCGATCGTCTGCTCGTCGGCCAGAACCCGGGTGGCAATCGTGCCGTCGATCTGTGCACCCACTTGGGTCGCTACGGCTGCTGGATCGATCCCGGACATTGCTGCGGCGGCGCGGTCAACGTTGATGGTGATGGCGTCGCCTGCAACCCGAAGCCCATTGTTGACCTCGACGATGCCGGGGATTTTGCCGATGCCTTCAGCGACGGTGCCCGCAGCTTCGGCAAGCTGCTTTGGATCATCGCCGAACAGCTTCACCTCGATGGGCTGGGGAACCGCGGTCAAGTCACCGATCAGGTCTTCCATCAGCTGGAGCAGTTCGATCTGCAGGCCGGGAACCTGATTATTTATCTTGCCGCCAATCTCGCTCATCACCTCTTCAATGTCGCGGCGGCTACCATCATGAAGCCGGATGAAGAAATCGCCCTCGTCAGCCTCGGTCAGCCCGCCGCCGAGCTGCAAACCGGTGCGGCGCGAATAGCTCGCGACCTCTGGCGTCTCGCGGATGATCTTTTCGACCTGGCGCAGCAGCCGGTCGGTATCGCTGAGCGAAGCGCCCGACTTGGCCTTGTAATCGAGTATAAACCCGCCCTCATCCATCTTGGGCATGAACCCGGATTCAACCCGCGTCCACGCGAGCAGGGCGATGCCTGAGAGCACCACCGCGAGCACGCCAAGGAACCGCTTGGGATTGCCGAAAGACCGGCGCGCCACCTTTTCATAGCGGGTAATCAGCCCGTGCATGAACACCTCGGCCTTGTCGGCCTGTTTGGCGTCACCGAGCGTCAGCCAGCGATCTGCAACTAACGGCAGGACGAAGCGGGCATAGACCATCGATACCGCCAGCGCCGATACCATCGTCACCGCAAGCGCCTGAAAGAACCCGCCGGTTACCCCGCTGATGAACGCCAGCGGCACGAACACCACGATGGTCGCCAGCGTCGAGCCATAGAGCGGCCGCGCCATTTCGCGCGCGGCGGCGAGCATTGACGGGCGTGGGGCCTGCTCATCACCTGCCCCATGAACATTCCCGTCAGCCTCTTGAAGCCGCCGCATCAGGTGTTCGAGCATGACCACCGCATCATCGACCACCAAGCCCACAGCCGCCGCCATGCCGCCCAGCGTCATCATGTTGAAGCTCATGCCAAGCGCGAACAGCGCCAGACAGGTTGCGGCGAGCACGGCGGGGAGCAGCGAGGCGGTGATCACCATCAGCCGCCAACTGCGCAGGAACAGGAACAGCACCAGCCCGGCCAGCACCGCGCCGAGCAGGATCGCATCGCGCACCGCATTGGCCGCGCCCGAAACCAGCTCGGACTGGTCATAAAACGGGCTGACCTTGATATCGCCGGGCAGCCCTGCGCCCTGCATCCGCTCGTTAACCTGCGCCACCAGCGCCACCGCATCGGCGGTGGGTGACTGGCGGATATTGACCAGCACCGCATCGGTGCCATTGGACGTGACCTTGGTCCAAGCCGGCGCGGGTGCACGGCGCACATTGGCAACCTGGCTGACGGTGACCACGCCGCCGCCAACGCCACTTCCGGCCTTGACCGGGATCGCGCCAATATCAGCCTCACTGACCACCCGGTTCTTGACCAGTGCGAGATAGAGCCGGTGGCGGTCCTCAATTTTGCCCACGGCGGAGACTACATTGGAAGTGCCGAGCGCGGTTGCGACATCGCTTGCAGTAA
>JAYVNC010000201.1:0-4367 GCA_043758655.1 Novosphingobium sp. | reverse complement strand
AGGCTTCGGCGGCTTCGGCGATGATTTCGGCGGGGACTTGCGGGATGGGCGGGGGCGCAATCGGCACGGCGGGTGCCGCGCCGTCGCTCCACGCATGGTCCGCAGGGACGATCACCGTGGCGATCTGGCCGGGATAATGCAGCGAAGCAGCGTGCGCCTCCGCTCCGGCCTGAGCAAGATCGCGGGGTGAACGCGAGGCGCGCAGCCAATCGGACATGGGACGGGCGACACCAGCCACATCGGAAGTCAGCGGCGCGTAGTATTGCAGGTGATAGGTTGCATGGTCGCCGACCAGATTGATCATCGGGCTAAAGGCGCGGCGGGCGTTGTGGATATAGGCGAGGCCGTTGCCCATTCCGGGGCCAAGATGCAGCAGCGTCGCCGCCGGCTTATCCGCCATCCGGCCATAGCCATCGGCAGCACCCGTCACCACGCCTTCGAACAGCCCGAGCACCGCGCGCATCCCCGCCTGACCATCGATCGCCGCGACAAGCTGCATTTCAGAAGTGCCGGGATTGGCGAAGCAGACTTCGACGCCGCAATTCTGCAAGGTGGCAATTATGGCTTCGGCGCCGTTCATCTGGTTAGTTCTCCCTGTTTCAGGAGTGATAACACTCAGCCCACGCGCCGACCAGTGCCAGCGCTTTTTCGCGCACGGCAGCCGCGCTCAGCCAATCGCTAGCTTACATGTAGTCTTCGGCCGATGGCGCAGGCTCAGCGTTGAGCTGATCGAGCGAGCGCGGCGCGCCTTTGCCCACCCACCATGCCAGCGCAACGGCAAACAGAACTAGCGGAATCGCCCGCCACAGAGGGGCCATGCGCGGCGCTGGTACTTCGTCGGGAAAATCCCGCGATCCGGTAATCATCGGCGGCACCAGACGGTCTTTCTTGACCACGGTGTAATAAATAATCGCGGTGATATGAATGACGATGAACAGCAGGATCAGATAGAACCCAAGGCCGTGCAGGCGGCTCAACGTTTCGGCGGTATCATAGGACACAAAACCGTTGAGCGGACCGGTGACGCTGTCTTCGTTTTGCGAGAACAGCCCGAGCGCAACCTGTGCTGCCAACAGGCCCAAAAATGCAAGAACGCTCCAGCCACCCAGTGGATTGTGGCCAGCGACAGGTACACGCTCCTCTCCGCCAAGGCCGCGAAGGTAAGCGATAACGGCTCTCGGTCCTTTGACGAAGCTGCTGTAACGCGCGGTTTCGCTGCCGATAAAGCCCCACAAGATGCGGAACACCACCAGCCCAAGCATGATTAGCCCGAGTTTTTTGTGCAGATCAATCTTACCGTACTCGGCTGTCCACCATAGCGCGGGAATCAGTGCGACAAAGCTCCAGTGGACCAGCCGGACCGGTAGGTCCCAAAGCGCGGTCCGCCGGAGCTCGCTCACAGTTAGTCTTTCGCTTTGAACTGATCGTGACAGCCCTTGCATGCGCCGCCCACGCCGGGGAATGCCGCCTTCACGGCACCGATGTCATTGGTCTTGGCGGCTTTTTGCATCGCCTTCGTGCCATCGGCCAGTTTGGCGAGGGCGAGTTTGAAATCATCTGGCTTCGCCCAAATCGCGGGCAGCGCGTGGGTTTTTACGCCCGCTTCTGGTCCGGTCCCTTTGGGGAAAAAGCCATGCACCTTGCTCGCAGCCTTGGCCAAGGCATCGGCATTGGTTTTGATCACAACGAAATCAGCGGCGGGGGCCTTCATCTGGTCAATGATGCCCTTGAAGGACTTGCCCATGACCTTAAAATTGGCTTGCCGCGCGGCGATTGTGTCAGCCGGGGAAGCGGCCACGGCCATAACCGATGCAGTCGCGAGGCCAAGCGCGGTAGCAAACAAAGCAACAGATTTTCGATTCATCGCCAATTCTCCTATGATGCGTGATCTTAAGCGCACAGTTCAGCGCGGCAAGTTACGATTAATGCAAAGCCTATAAGTTTTGTGCGTGGATGCGATCTCTGCTCCCAGCAGCTTGGGCGCGCTCTCGACGCGAAAGGGGGAGCGCGACGGACTGGTTATTTCTTGACCGGAACTTTGACCAGTTCGGCATCGATCTTGGCAAGCACTTCGTCGGTCATCTTGTCCGGCACGAACTGCTGAACCTGCTTGAGCGTCATGCCGCGGGCCATTTCGACACGCGGATTTACGCTGAATTCAGGCATGATCTTGTCGAGCACAGCCTTGGCGGCAGGATCATCGAGCAGGGTACCGATCGCGGTATCAGACGTAGTGTAGCCAGCAACGGCAGCAGCAGCTTCCGCCGCGAGAGCAGGTGCCGAAACGGAGAGCGATGCCGTGGCGATCAGGCCAGCGATAATGGCGGTACGCAGCATTGAGTTATCCTCTTATGGTATGGCTCTGCGCCCATGTCCGCTCCATATTGAAGCGAAGATGAACGACCGGCTTGGCAGGCACTATAGGGAAAGGTTTCGGCTGCCGATAAATCGAGCAGTCATATCGGCTTGTCAACACGGATTGCCGTCTCGCGAACCGACTTTACCCTCTTGCCATTGCCCGCAATCTGGTCGCAGGGTGGCCGAGGATGACTGAAGACGATACGCCCCCAACCAGCAACAGTGCTAGCCAGTCCGTATGGTGCTTTGCCATGGCGACGAAGGCGCACGTTGTCATCGATTGCGCCGCCTATTTCGCTATCATGCAGGAAGTCATGCTCCAGGCGCATCAGCGTATTCAGCTGATCGGCTGGGATTTTGATACGCGGGTGCGGCTTGGCACCGGTCGGCGGTGGTGGAACAAGCCGAGCAAAGTTCGCCCGCCTGCGCGGCTGGGCTGGTTTGTCGTCTGGCTGACAAGGCGCAGGCCGACCTTGCAAGTGCGGGTGCTCAAGTGGAATTTCGGCGCGCTCAAGTTTATTTTTCGCGGGACGATGATCCTCGATCTGTTCCGCTGGTGGCGGGCCCCGGGGATCGATTTCAAGTTCGATTCGGCGCATCCGGTGGGGTGCAGCCACCACCAGAAAATTGTCGTGATTGATGATTGTTTCGCGGTTTGCGGCGGCATTGATATGACCAGCAGGCGCTGGGACACGCCCCATCATTTCGATAACGATGTCCGGCGCAAGGCACCGGGCGGCAAACCCTATGGCCCGTGGCATGATCTGAGCATGATGGTTTCAGGCCCGGCGGCAAAACGGCTGGGTGATCTTGGCCGCATGCGGTGGCAACGCGCAGGCGGCCCGCCGATGGAGCCGTGCGAGCCTCAGGATAGTTGCCCTTGGCCTGCGAAGGTCAACGCCGAATTTGAAAATGTCGAAGTCGGCATTGCCCGCACGCAAGCGGCTTGGCACGGGTCTGAGGAAGTGTCTGAGATCAAGGCGCTGTTTGTTGAACATATCGGCCGGGCCAAGCGCTTCATCTATGCCGAAAGCCAATACTTCGCATCGCGCAAGGTAGCGGAAGCGCTGGCTGAACGGCTCAGTCGGCCTGATCCGCCCGAGGTTATCCTGATTAACCCGTTCACCGCTGATGGCTGGCTGGGGCAGGCGGCGATGGACGGCGCGCGTGCGCGGCTGCTGCACGCGGTGGGCGAACGCGATACGCAAAAGCGGTTCAAGCTGTACATCCCCTACACCGCAGGCGGCACGCCGATCTATGTCCATGCCAAGATGATGATCGTCGATGATGAGATCATCCGTATCGGCTCGGCAAACATGAACAACCGTTCGATGGGGATCGATACCGAGGCCGACATTTTTATCGATACGGCGCGGCCGGCCAATGATCGGCCAGAGGTGCGCGCGGCGATAACGCAG
The DNA here is from genome assembly GCA_043758655.1 of Novosphingobium sp. Lineage (GTDB taxonomy): Bacteria > Pseudomonadota > Alphaproteobacteria > Sphingomonadales > Sphingomonadaceae > Novosphingobium. The sequence goes on along the minus strand of JAYVNC010000201.1, from coordinate 591 downwards.
ATTCGTCACCGCTTGCTGGCTGAGCATTGCGGCATCAAGCCCGAAGCGGTAGCGGCGCTGCTCGAAAAGCATGGCACCATGGCGGCGATGATCGAAGCAGCGTCGCACAAGGGCAAGCGGCTCGAACCATTCCATTTGCGGCCGCTGAGTGATACCGAAAAGGCGCTGGCCGACAATGCGCTCCTCGATCCGGAACGGCCCGAAGATATGTTTGAACCGATCAGCCGCCGCCGCGGGTTGTTCCGCCGCGGTGGATTTCTGCGACGGCCAAATTGAGGACTAATTTATGAGTTGCGAAGCTGATCACGACCACGACCATGATGCAAACGGCAAGCTGATCGTTCCCGATGAAGTTCAGGATGCCATTCGCACGCTGATTCGCTGGTCGGGCGATGATCCTGATCGCGAAGGCCTGCTCGATACGCCGGCGCGCGTGGGCCGGGCGTGGAAGGAATATTGCCAGGGATATTCCGGAGATCCGGCGATTCATCTGGCACGGCGGTTTGAGGAAGTCGGCGGCTATAATGAGCTGGTGCTGCTCAAGGATATTCCGTTCCAGTCGCACTGCGAACACCACATGGCGCCGATCAT
>JAYVNC010000200.1:0-4375 GCA_043758655.1 Novosphingobium sp. | reverse complement strand
GCCGTAATCCGCGCGCAGGCGGCCTTGGCTGATCCGAACATCGGCTCGGTGGCTGAACTTGCCGAAGCTGCCGGAAGTTCATACCGCTCGCTCGAAAGGCTCAGCCTGCGCGCGTTTGGTTTCCCGCCAAAACTGCTGCTCCGCCGCCAACGCTTCCTGCGCACGCTGGGGCAGGTGATGCTCGATCCGACGCTAAGCTGGTCGCGATCGCTCGATTTTCATTACCATGACCAGTCACACTTTAACCGCGATTTCCGCCGTTTCATGGCCCTCACCCCACGCGCCTATATGGCCCAGCCGCGACCGCTCGTCGATGCCGCGGTGCGCGGGCGAATGGCGGCGGCGGGCGCGCCGATGCAGGTGTTGCATAAGCCGAGCACTTAGTCACAACCTCGCCTAGCATGGGCGCTTTCAATCTCACTGAACGCCTGCCATCCGATTGGCAGGAAAATACAAGTTTATCCAAACCCGCCGCCTACCTTCGACCAGCACAGCGCTTTCCCGCGCATCCGTGAAAATCGAAGGAAGCAAATCCAGATGAAAAACTTAGCTCTTTTGGGCGTAGCAGCCCTGCTGCTCACAGGCGCGCCAGCCTTGGCGCAGATGCAACCAACCCAAGCGCAGACAGACCAGATGCGGCGTCAAGGTCCGTGCCGTGATCCTTGGATTTCGTGGGCCTATGTCGATGCTTCGAGCGGAACTGAAGACGCAAAAGGATTTAGCGACGCTGCCCAATGCAATCCAAGATGGTATAATAACGGCTCATGGAGCAGTTATACTGAACTCTACAATGCGGTTAAAGACTATCGTAACAGTTTGTATAGCGCCGGACTCAGTTGGCAACGGATGGTGCAACCTAATGGGACAATAGCCTTTTTTGTTACTGTCGATGGCGTCAAATATGGTGCGATAGGCAGAGGCATGGTTCTGCAAGGCGGTAAACTGCTCGGGACAGATTCAGGCGGGCTGGTTGGCAACGACGGCGCCAGCATGGTCGCTGCCGGCGGCGGGAATATGGTTGCCGCGGGCGGCGGAAACATGGTTGCTGCTGGCGGCGGGAACTTCCAGCTTCAAGCCGGTGAAACACGGCGGATCAAGGTTGGCCGCAGTACCTATATGGTCATCAGGCGATAGCGAAAATGGCAAAGGTGATTGTGGTTGGGCCTATCCCTGCAACACTTGTTGGTGCCGGTGATGCGCGCGAGCAACTGCTCATTTCGCTGCAACGTATCGGGAAGTAACCGACAATGAACCAGCCAACCTGGATTGACCTGTTGCGCGTGCTCAGCCTCGCGGGACTGAGTTACGGGGCGTGGAAGGGCTGGCGCAAACGGCCGCCGATTCTCCGCCTTAACGGCGCGAAATATTACCACCTGCCTGACGGCCGGTTCTGCAACGCTTGGTACAAAATTGTTACCGACCCGGCGCGGATTGCGGCGCTTCAGACAGCGGCAGCGAAGGGATCGGGAGACGGCGAAAAAGGACTGCGCAGCAAATAATCAGCAAACTTGGCGCGGGCACACTTTTGCACCAGCTCCGCACAATCCCAATATCGTTGAGGTTCTTATGTCTTTTTATTTAGTAACTTAGGGGGAATTTTATGCGCTTTCATGGCCTATTCGCAATTACATTACTGGTTGCCGGATGCGGAGAAAGTTCCGGCGGGTCGACTGAGGTGGCCGATGGCACCGGCGAAGTGGCCGATGGACCTGCACCACCGATAGATCCCAAGTTTGGCGCACGCGCGCCCAGAACCTGCACCGACAAGTCTGCTCCCGCCAGCGGCCCGATCACCGCGGGATGGGCAAGGAAATACTTCATTTGCAAAGCCGAAAGCTACTCAGGTTCCACCCTCTATCTCGTTGAAAATGTGAAGGTTCAAGTCGGCGGTGGGGTTCCTTATACACCCAATCTGGGGGCATTTCATGAGATTGACGTGACCGTCCCGCTCTATCCAATCCGCGGCAGTCTGGTGAGCTATACCTGCGCTAATATCGACACTGCTTATTCTGGCCCACCCGAGACGAGCTGCCAGCGATACGAGCAGCCAAATCCCAAGGGCTACTGCTACAAAACGACGTTCAAAGACTGGGATTGTTACATGTCGGACATGACCAACGTCGTCGGCGGCGGTCCGGACAAGAGGAGTCCTCCCCCACGCGGTTTGTAGTGGTGAGTTACGGCCGTTTTGCCCTTGCGGGTGCGGCTCAAGCTGACTGGGATATGTTCACAATTAAAGCCCCGCCGCCGCCAGCATTGCCGACGCCCCGAGTTCCGCGCTATCGCAGCCTGCGCGCATCAAGGCGAACAGTTCGCGCCCCATGCCGGCATTTTCGGGCGGCGGCACTGCGGGGGTGCGGCCTGTCAAATCTGTGAGCACGTCGAAGGTTCCGGTTGCCGCGCAAAGCCGGATCACATCGCCGTCTTGCAGCAGCGCCAGCGGTCCGCCGCCTAGAGCCTCAGGCGTGACGTGGATTGCTGCCGGGACTTTGCCCGATGCGCCCGACATGCGCCCATCGGTTACCAGCGCCACCTTGTGGCCCCGGTCTTGCAATACGCCAAGCGGCGGGGTTAATTTGTGGAGTTCGGGCATACCCCGCGCGCGCGGCCCTTGAAAGCGGACGACCACGACAACGTCATGATCGAGTTCGCCAAAGGCGAAGGCTTTCGTCACCGCCTCCTGATTGTCGAACACGCGGCAGGGGGCCTCAATAGTCCAGCGTGCCGTATCGACCGCGCTGGTTTTGAACGTTGCGCGGCCAAGGTTGCCCTTGACCAGCCGCATCCCGCCGTCAGGTTTGAACGGCGCGGTTACGGGGCGCAGCATGGAATCATCGCCGCTGGTGCGCGGGGAATCGCGCCAGGCGAGCTTGCCTTCATCGAGCCAAGGCTCTCGCGCGTAATCGGCCATGCCGCCTTCGGCGACCGTCAGCGTATCACTATGCACCAGCCCCGCCTCAAGCAGTTCGCCAACGACATAGCCGACGCCGCCTGCTGCATGGAATGCGTTCACATCGCCAGCGCCATTGGGATAGACGCTGGTAATCAGCGGCACCGCAGCGGAAAGATCGTCCAGATCCTGCCAATCGAGATTGATCCCCGCCGCCCGCGCCATCGCCGGCAGGTGCATCGCGTGGTTGGTCGATCCGCCCGTTGCCAGCAGGCCGACGCAGGCATTCACAATCGCCTTTTCATCAATCACGCGGGCCAGCGGGCGATAGTCGTTCCCGCCATTTGCGATCTCAGGAAGCCGGTGAACCGCCGCCCGGGTGAGCGCATGACGCAGTGGGGTTCCCGGCGGTACGAACGAAGCGCCGGGCATGTGCAGCCCCATCAGTTCCATCATCATCTGGTTGCTGTTGGCGGTGCCGTAAAACGTGCAGGTGCCGGGCGAATGGTAACTGGCGCTTTCGCTCTCGAGCAAATCGGCGCGGCTGGCCTTACCCTCGGCATAAAGCTGGCGGACCTTCTGCTTTTCCTTATTGGCCAACCCCGAAGGCATCGGCCCGGATGGGACGAACAAGGCGGGAAGGTGGCCAAAGCGCAACGCGCCGATCAGCATGCCGGGCACGATCTTGTCGCAGATGCCGAGCAGGGCCATACCATCGAACATGGCATGGCTCATCGCGATTGCAGTGGCGAGCGCGATGGCATCGCGGCTGAACAGCGATAGCTCCATGCCATCCTGCCCTTGCGTGACCCCATCGCACATCGCCGGGACGCCGCCAGCAACCTGCGCCGTCGCGCCAATCTCGCGCGCATAAAGCTTCATCGCCTCGGGATAGCGGGCATAGGGCTGATGCGCCGAGAGCATGTCATTATATGCCGTTACTATGGCGATGTTCGGCCCGCGCCCCGATGCAATCGCGGGTTTATCGCCCTCAGCAGCGGCGAAACCGTGGGCGAGGTTGGAGCAGGAAAGGAAGTGGCGATCCGGATGGCGATCACCCTCGCGGCCCACCAAATCGAGATAGCGGCTGCGGCTCGCCTTCGATTTTTCCGCTATGCGCTGGGTCACGCGGGCGATCACGGGATGCAGATTGCTCATAGGCATCTCGTAGGGAGCCGACGGGGCAACTGGCAACCATGTGCGCTGCCAATTCGCCCTCTGCAATCCTATTCATGCCGCCGCACAGCGTTATTGACGTGACATTTGAGCCACAAGTGCACGTTTGTAACAATCGATTGCATTTTTCGGTAGTGTCTCAGTTTCCAAATTCCTGTGACCTCTTTTTGTAGGGGCCGCGAGGATCGCGCTTAGGAGCCGGTGCCAGTTTGGACTTGTAACGGTTTTGTGCCGGTCACTTATCTCATTATGCCATCTTGGCTTCGAATGCGAGTGGGCTGATGCCGCCCAGATATGAGTGGCGCCGCC
>JAYVNC010000199.1:0-13259 GCA_043758655.1 Novosphingobium sp. | reverse complement strand
CAAACCTTGCCGCAGCACTGGGAAAATCGCCTGTCGGGCTGGCGGGTGAACGTGATTCTTCAGAATTTAATGATCAATTACAGTTACTTAGTGCAGTCGGTAGCCCACAATGGATTGACGAGGCGGAGATGGACCTAGTCACGGCATTGGTGGGTTCCGGCCCAGCATTCGTCTATCGCTTTATCGATGCCTTGGCCGCCGGAGCCGCAGATCTGGGACTGCCGCGTGAGCACGCAGACAAGTTGGCGTTATCGATGGTTGAAGGTGCGGTGATGCTGGCCGCAGCCTCGCCGCATTCACCCGGAGAACTCGCCCGCCGCGTCGCCAGCCCCGGCGGCGTGACGCAAATCGGCATCGACGTGCTGGATAAAGACGCCTGTTTGGCCCGGCTATTGGAAAAGACTCTTCGCGCCGCCCGTGATCGCAGCGCCGAGATGACCGAGCAGGCCCGCGCCCCCGGTTAACCTTGTTACAATCCGCGACAGCAATTCTTGTTCGGTTTTCCTTGAATGTGGGCCGACTAAAGACGATATTACCGGGGCGGCCCAATTGCGGTGTCCGCATTAGGAGTTTTGGAAAATGGCAAATTGGAATGACCCTCAGCCCCCAAGTACGGGCTTTGGCGCGTCTCCGAGCCTGAATGGGGATACGCGCGGGCAGGTTGCAGGCTTCGATGCGGGCCTGCGCCGCTACATGCTGTCGATCTACAACTACATGGCGAGCGGTGTGCTGCTTTCGGGTGTGGTTGCGCTGGGTTTTGCCGAATCGGGCATGGCGCAGCAAGTGATGATGACCCCGCTACGCTGGCTCATCATGCTCGCACCGCTCGGCTTTGTTATGGCGATGAGCTTTGGCGTCAATCGCATGAAAACCAGCACATTGCAGTTGCTCTTCTGGGCTTTCTGTGTGGTCATGGGCCTTTCAATGTCGACGATTTTGCTGGTGTTCACCGGTGCTTCGGTCGCGACCACTTTCTTTGCAACGGCGGGCGCTTTTGCCGGCCTTAGCTTGGTGGGCTACACCACCAAGAAGAACCTGTCGGCGATTGGCTCGTTCCTTTATATGGGCGTGATTGGCATTTTTATTGCGATGCTGATCAACATGTTCGTGCATTCCGGGCCGCTTCAACTGGCGATAAGCGCTCTTGGGGTGCTGATCTTCGCAGGTCTCACCGCCTATGATACGCAGCGCCTCAAGCAAACGTACTATCAGGTTGCGGGCAGCGACATGCAGGGCAAGGTGGTGATTATGGGTGCGCTCTCGCTGTACCTTGATTTCATCAACATGTTCCAGTTCCTGCTCAGCTTCATGGGCGATCGCCGCTAATCAGAAGACGATCTGGCCGCAGATCCAACCGGCCAGCACGAAATCCAAACGGCCCGGCGCGCTTCACTGCGCGCCGGGCATTTTCTTTGTCCGAAGAAACGTTTAGGCTGGAATTTGATAAAGTTCGGATTGCTTGAGGAATTGGCTGAAATGCGCAGGAATAAGCTACAAAGCGCGGTGAAGATGGCGGCAATGGCCTGCCTGATGCTCACCGCCACTGCCATTGAGGCCAAGAAAAAACCGAAGGAGCCACCGCCACCACCTCCGCCGCCACCGCCGGTGATGATCTATGTTGCGCCAAAGCCGATGCCGCCCGACGGTGCCTCGCCGGTTATGGCGATCCCCGGGCTTGCCGCCGATGGCCTGCGCGTCACGCCGATCCGCAATATCTCTCCGATGCAGTCGCTATGGAACCTGCGCTCGGCCTATAACGTTGCCGCGCTCGGCTGCTTCAACCCGAAACACGCCTCCATTCTGCCCGCCTATAAGGCGTTCCTGCGGGCGAATGCCAAGACACTGATGGCCGCCAACCGCACCGTCGATGCAGAGTGGCGCAAGAAGTACGGAGCTGGCTTCATCAAACCGCGCGAGAAATATATGACCGAGGTGTACAACCACTTCGCTATCCCGCCGACCATGCCGGCGTTCTGCGATGCGATCATGGTGGTCGGGAATGACGCCAAGCTGATCAAGCCGCTGGCGCTGCCAAGCTTTGCATTGGTTGCGCTGCCGAATGTTGAGATTGTCTTTGATGATTTCTTCCGCCGTTACGATCAGTATCGCGCAGAACTTGCCGAATGGCAGACCAAGTGGGGTTCAGCCGCGGTTCCGGGATCACTGGTGCCGATAAATTCGCTGCCGATCCTGCCGCCTGCACCGGTTGTTCCCACACCTGTTGTTCCCGCGCCGCTACCGCCTATTTTTGTGCCGCCTGCTGCGGTTCCGCCGGTGAAGTGACTGGAGCGGCTTGTCTGTTATCTGCATTTTCCACCCCGACTTTCCTGAGCTTGTCGAAGGATTGCTCTTGTTCTTCGTGCTGCCGCGCGCAATCTCAAGAAGAAGAGCATGGTTGACCTTCGGTCGCCTGCGGCTCGACAGGCTCAGCATGAGCGGGACTTGGGAACGCTCCACTAACTCCAAATCCCGCTCATGCTGAGCATGTCGAAGGTCGCGAGCGACAATCGCGCAATAAGCAGCTAACGGCCCCCGATGCACTTTCTTGATCAAGCAAAAATCTATGTCCGCTCTGGCGCGGGGGGCGGCGGAGCTGTAGCTTTTCGGCGCGAAATGTATGTCGAATACGGCGGGCCTGATGGCGGCAACGGCGGGCGCGGCGGGGACATTGTGTTTGAGGCGGTGGCCGGGCTCAACACCCTGATCGATTTCCGTTATACCCAGCATTTCAAGGCCCCGCGCGGCGGCGGTGGTGCGGGCAAAAACCGCACCGGAGCGGCGGGGCAAGACCTTGTCATCAAGGTTCCGGTCGGCACCCAGGTGCTCGATGATGACCGCGAAACGGTATTGATCGATCTGACCGAGGCCGGACAGCGGGTCGTGCTGCTCGAAGGCGGAATGGGCGGGCGGGGCAATGCCAGCTATAAAACCAGCACCAACCGCGCCCCCCGGCAGCACCAGCCGGGCATAGCTTCGCAGGAACTGTGGGTGTGGCTGCGGCTGAAGCTACTTGCCGATGCGGGCCTCGTCGGACTTCCCAATTCGGGCAAATCGACCTTCATCAACAAGATCACCAATACCAAGGCGAAGGTTGGTGCCTACGCCTTCACCACGTTGCGCCCGCAGCTCGGCGTAGTGCTGCACAATCATCGCGAATTCGTGCTGGCGGACATTCCCGGACTGATTGCCGGTGCTGCCGAAGGCGCAGGGGTGGGTGACCGCTTCCTTGGCCACATCGAACGCTGCCGGGTGCTGATCCATTTGATCGACGCGAACGGCACCGATCCGGTGGAGGCAATGCACATCGTCGAGGAAGAGCTTGGGGCTTACGGCGGCGGACTTGAGGATAAACGCCGCCTGGTGGCGCTCAACAAGATCGATCTGATCGACGCCGAACTGGTAGCGGCGTTCAGCAAAGAGCTGATTGAGGCGGGGGCGGACGAAGTGTTCCCGATTTCCGGCGCGACCGGCGCGGGGATTGATGCCCTGCTTGATGCGGTGATCGGCTGTTTGCCTGCGGCAACGGTGACCGAACGGCCCGCTGGTGAGCGCGAAGAGTTGGATGAGATGCCCTGGTCACCGATTTGAAGTGAGCTCGGAACGACTTCCGCTGCAAGGCGAAGAAGGTTAGGGTTGGTTCGCGCAGAGGCGCAGAGTTTGTTGCATCTGGCCGATATGTCATGAGCCACTTCAGCGTCTGGGTTTCAACCACGCTTTCAAATGGGAGCTGGCTTCGCCACAAGCGCTATTCCTCCGCGCCTCCGCGCCTCTGCGCGAACCAAAAAACTTGCGACGGCGCAGCCACACGCTATCGCATCCCCGCATGACCATTGCCGCGCTTTCTGACCTTGCTGACAAGAGCAAATGCCCTCGCTTGGTAATCAAGGTGGGGTCGTCGCTGCTTGTCGGAGCGGATGGCCTGCGCACCGCATGGATTGAGGCGCTGGTGGCGGAGATTGCGGCAGCACAGGCGCGCGGGCAGGAAGTAATCGTCGTGTCATCGGGCGCCATCGCGCTGGGGGCGAAGCGGCTGGGGCTGAGCAAGGGCGGGCGCGGTTCTTTGGCGGATGCGCAGGCATCGGCAGCGGTCGGCCAGATCGCGCTGTCCGGGTTGTGGGCGGAGCTGCTCGCGCGGCACGGTATAACCGCGGCGCAATTGCTGCTGACGCTTGAGGATCTGGAAGACCGGCGGCGCTATCTCAACGCCACCGCGACGCTTTCCCGGCTGCTCGATGCGGGCGCGGTTCCGGTGGTCAACGAGAACGATTCGGTGGCCACCCAAGAAATCCGCTTTGGCGACAATGACCGGCTCGCGGCGCGGGTGGCGCAGGCGGCGAATGCGAGTGCGGTGCTGCTGCTATCCGATGTTGATGGGCTGTATGATCGCAATCCGAAGGATTCAGGCGCAAAACTGCTGCCGATGGTGCGGGGCGTGAGCGCGGAAATTCATGCCATGGCCGATGGCGGCTCGGCCTCGGGGCTGGGCTCGGGCGGGATGACGTCAAAGCTGCAAGCGGCAGAAATTGCTGAGCGCGCAGGTATTGCGCTGGTGATCGCCAATGGCACGCCGCTTTCGCCGATTGCTCGCGTGACGGGAGAGGGGATCGGCACGCTGTTTCTGCCAAAGCGCAAGGCGGCGGCGCGCAAGGCGTGGCTCGGCGAGCGACTGCGGCTGCGCGGTGTGATTGAGGTTGACACAGGTGCAGCGGCGGCACTGGCGCGCGGTAGCAGTTTGCTGGCAGCGGGCATTTCCGCAGTCGAAGGCCTGTTTGAGCGCGGCGATGCGGTGGCGATCCGTGATGGCGATGGGCGCACGCTGGCGCATGGCCTCGCCGAATATGACGCTGCCGAATGTGCGCTGATTATGGGCCGCCACAGCCGCGATCATGCGGATTTGCTGAGCTATGCCCCGCGATCAGCGGTGGTGCACCGCGATCAGATGGTGCTGCTGTGACGCTTGCGGTTACCGGCGCGACCGGGTTTGTCGGGCGGGCGCTGCTCGACCGCGCGGCGAAGGCGAAAATTCCGGTGCGCGCGCTGACAAGAAGGACGCAGCAGCCGCGCGGGGGGGTGGAATGGGTAATCGGCGATCTTGATGCCAGAAACGCGTTGCTGCAACTTTGCGATGGCGCGGAAGCGGTGATCCATGTCGCCGGGGTGGTCAACGCGGCGGAGCCGCACGGCTTCGATATTGGCAATGTGTCGGGTACGCTCAATGTGATTGAGGCAGCTGTGAAGGCCGGGGTACCGCGCCTTATATGCGTCTCTTCGCTATCCGCGCGTGAACCGCAACTTTCCGCCTATGGCGCAAGCAAGGCGCGGGCTGAAAAGCTGGTTATGGCCAGCGGGCTCGACTGGACCATCGTGCGCGCGCCTGCGATTTATGGGCTGCGCGACAAGGAAATTTTGCCGCTGTTCAAGGCGGCGAAGTGGGGCGTGGTACCGATGCCGCAGCGCGAGGGGCGCGCAAGCTACCTCCACGTTGATGATCTTGCTCGGCTGCTGCTGGCGCTGGTGCCGGGCGGCGAGGAGGTTACCAGCGAGATATTTGAACCTGACGATGGCAAACCCGGCGGCTGGCCGCACCGCGAGATTGCCCGGATGATTGGCTGGGCGGTGGGTCGGCGTCCGCTGGTGCTGCACCTGTCACCCCAGATGCTGGCATGGGCGGCAAGCGCATCAAAGCGCTTTCTCGGTGCCAAAGCCAAACTAACCCCAGACCGCGCAGGCTATATGGCGCACCCTGACTGGGTTTCCTCGCCGTCATCCGGGGTTCCCGCTGCGATCTGGAAGCCCATGGTTCCTACGCGTGAGGGGATGCGAGCGACTGCAAGGTGGTATCGCGAGCAGGGCTGGCTTTGATCTCAGGCTGGCTTCAAAAAACCGGATCGTAGCCCGGCGGCAACTCGCCTTCATCGGGCGTTCCCGGAACGTGAATTCCGCATTCGACCTTTTCCCACCCCTTCCAGCGGCCCGAGCGCGCATCTTCGCCAGCCGCGACCTTGCTGGTACAGGGCGAACAGCCGATTGATGGATAGCCCTCGGCCACCAGCGGGTGAACCGGCAGGCCGTGCGCTTGCAAATGCGCGCTAAGGTCTTCGGCGCTCCAGTCCGCCAGCGGGTTGATTTTCAGGCGACCTTGGGCATCGCTGCGATCGATTTCAAAGCGCGGCAGGCCGGTGCGGGTGCTCGATTGGAATCCCTTGCGCCCGGTGATCGTCGCATCGAGGCTTGTCATCGCGCGGGCCAGCGGCTGAACCTTACGAATATCGCAGCAGCCATCGGGATCGTAGGACCAGCGCAGGCCATTGCCATCGCGCGCGGCGAGCAGATCGGCATCGGGGGTGATGTTGTGCAGTCCGGTGAGGCCAAGGTGCGCCACCAGCTTGTCACGGTAGGCGAGCGTTTCAGCAAAATGCTTGCCGGTTTCAAGGAACAGCACGCGCGTTGCGGGATCAACCTGCGCGATAAGATGGAGCAAAACTGCACTTTCCGCGCCGAAGCTCGAAACCACCGCAAGATCGCCCGCCAACCCATCGCGCAGCACGGTGCTGAGCATCTCGACCGTGTCAGTGCCCTGAAACAGACGGTTGAGCCGCACCGCGTCGGCCTCAGAAAAGCGTGGGGCGGTGTTGATCCGATCAATGGTGCGGACGGCCTCAGCCATGGCGTTTTGCCCAGACTGGCGTGCGGCCATCGACGGTGGGCTGATAGACTTCGGCGTAGCGGCCCAGCGCTGCTTCGGCATCGGCCACGTTGAGCGCGGTTTCAGGAGCAAAGCTGTCAAACCCGCAACGCCGCATGAAGGCGAGCTGATCGACCAGCACATCGCCCACCGCGCGCAACTCGCCCTCGTACCCAGCTTCGCGCAGAATACGCGCCGCCGAATAGCCGCGGCCATCGGTATAGGCAGGGAAGTTGACCTCAACGAGTTTGATCCGGTCGAGCACTGGCAACAGATCGCGAGCATCATCGCCCGGCTCAAGCCGCACGGCGGAGGCATTGGATTGTACGCCGAACGAATCGACGGTCACCGATGGATCAGCAACGGGTTCGTCGCTGCGGAAGCGGAACTGGGCGCTCATTGCCCCGTCCCCTTCAGGGGAGGGGTAGTGAGACTTAGGTCCGTGAAACGGGCCTTAGTCGCAACGGGGTGGGGTGGCTGATCGTCGAGAGACCCCACCCCAACCCCTCCCCTGAAGAGGAGGGGCTTAACGTTGCGCTTATCCATAAATCGCCTCCTTGAACGGAGCCATGCCGATGCGGCGATAGGTATCGAGGAAGCGTTCGTTACCCTGCTTGTTGGCGAGGTAAACGTCGGTGCTCTTTTCAATCGCATCGACAATGCCGTCTTCGGAGAATCCCGGCCCGGTAATCGTGCCGAGCGAGGTATCCGCGCCCTCGCAGCCGCCGAGCAGGAGTTGGTAATTCTCAACCCCCTTGCGGTCGACCCCGAGCACGCCGATGTGCCCCGCATGGTGGTGCCCGCAGGCATTGATGCAGCCGGAGATCTTGAGTTTAAGCTCGCCAATTTGCTCTTGCTGGGGAGACATGCGTTCAGAAATCTTCTGCGCCAGCGGGATTGAGCGGGCATTGGCGAGGCTGCAATAGTCGAGCCCCGGGCAGGCGATGATGTCACCGATTTTGTCGAGGTTGGCGGTGCCAAGCCCCGCTGCGTCAAGCTTTTGCCAAAGGTCATAAAGGTCGGCTTTGCGGACATGCGGCAGGACGATATTCTGCGCGTGGGTGACACGCAGTTCGTCGAACGAATATTCAAGCGCGAGGTCTGCCATCAACCGCATTTGATCGGCGGAGGCGTCGCCGGGAATGCCGCCGACGGGTTTCAGGCTGATAGTCGTGGCGATGTAACCCGGCTGCTTGTGCGTTACGCAATTGTTGTCAATCCAAAGCGCGAAGTCTGGATCGCTGCGGTCGAGCGTATCGGGGGCAGTGGGGTCATAGGCCGGATCGGCAAACTGCGCCTTGATGCGTTCAAGTTCAGCCAGCGGCGGCTCGATATTCTGCGTCAGCAGATGCGCGAATTCAGCTTCGACCTGCCGGGTATATGCTTCTTTTCCAATCTCATGGACGAGTATCTTGATACGCGCTTTGTACTTGTTATCGCGGCGGCCGTGGCGGTTGTAAACGCGCAGGCAGGCTTCCGAATAGGTGATGAACTGGTCGAGCGGCACCCAATCCCGGATCAACGGCGCAATCATCGGCGTGCGGCCCATGCCGCCGCCAACATAAAACGCGCAGCCCAGCTCGCCCGCAGCGTTACGAACGATTTGCACGCCAATATCATGCAAGCGCATAGCGGCGCGGTCAGTTTCAGAAGCGATCACCGCCATCTTAAACTTGCGCGGCAAATAACTGAATTCTGGGTGAAAGGTCGACCACTGGCGGATTAGTTCGGCATAGGGGCGTGGATCGACGAGTTCGTCGGCAGCGGCTCCGGCATATTGATCGGACGTGGTGTTGCGGATGCAGTTACCGCTGGTCTGGATAGCGTGCATCTCAACCGAGGCAAGATCGGCAAGAATATCAGGGGTTTCGTCGAGCTTTATCCAGTTGTACTGGATGTTCTGCCGGGTGGTGAAATGGGCATAATCGCGATCATATTTATCGGCAATATCGCCGAGCATCCGCATTTGCGCCGCAGACAGTGTGCCATAAGGCACCGCAACGCGCAGCATATAGGCGTGAAGTTGCAGATACAGCCCGTTCATCAGCCGCAGCGGGCGGAACTGTTCTTCGCTCAGGCTGCCATCGAGCCGTCGGCGCACCTGATCGCGAAAATCGGCAACGCGCACATCGACTAGTGCCTGATCGAATTTGTCATATTGGTACATCAGATTACCCAGTCGCCGGCATTGGGCTCGGCAGGTTTGAGGGAAAGGTCGAGGCGTACGGTTGGCCCGAGCGCGCGGATACGGTCCTTGATATGGGCGGGGCGCGGGCCATCAGCGCCGTTTTCGCCGTCGATCACATAGGCACCGACGACGCGGCGGGCTGCCTGCTCCACCGCGATCAGGGTTTCGGCATGGTCACCGACATCGGCGGCTTGTTCGACGTGCAGCGACCACGATGTCCCGTCCCACCAAGTGACGGCACCGCTTTTGAGGTCATTTCCGGTCAATATCTTCAATGGGCTAACTCCTGCGCAAACGCGCGCATTTGGTGATCCTTTTTCGCCGTAACATCGCCGATGACGATCAGCGCAGGGCTTTTGATTTTGTGGCGGACCACCAATGCTGCAAGGCCTGCGAGCGGCCCGCGCAGCACGCGCATGTCGACACGGGTGGCGTTTTCGATCACGGCGACGGGCACCTCGGGGGCGAGGCCATCGGCGATCAGTTTTTCGGTGATTGCTTCGGCGGTCGCGACGCCCATGTAGATCACCAGCGTGCGGCCCTTGCCTGCAAGGCCCGACCAGTCCTGATCGGTGAGGCCCTTACATTGTCCTGCAACGAAGGTGACGATGGAGGCGCTGTCCCGGTGGGTGAGCGGTATCTGCGCGGCGGCGGCAGCACCCATCGCGGCGCTGATTCCGGGGACGACTTTTACCGGAACCCCGGCCTTGCGGCAGGCCTCAGCCTCTTCTCCGCCGCGCCCAAAGACGAACGGATCGCCGCCCTTAAGCCGGACAACGTCGTTGCCCAGCAGCGCCTCACGCACCAGCAGCGCGTTGATTTCGTCCTGCGCCATGGTGTGGCGCGAACGGCTTTTGGCGACTGAGATCATCCGCGCAGTGGGTTTGGCCAGAGCCAGAACTGCCGGTTCGACCAGCCCATCATGGACGATAAGCCCCGCCTGCATAATCAGCCGCGCGGCGCGCAGCGTCAGCAGGTCTGGGTCACCGGGGCCAGCACCGACCAAATGGACGGTACCGACAGGAGGGGCAAAGTTGGACATGAATGGCAGATGGGCTTGCGGCGCAATAAATACCAGCGAGAATGCCTTTGATCGGCCTAAGCTGTGCTTTCGCCGTTTGGCTGGCTCGGCGAACTGCCCAGCGGATTGTCCTGCATGGGTGGCATTGATTTCACATGCAGATCCATCTGCGGGAACGGCACCTCAATGCCATTCGCCTTGAAGCTTTTCCACACCGCCTTGAGGACGTCTGATCGCAGATTACCGAGGCCGTCTTCGGGATCGTCGATCCACAGCTGAATCTCGAACTCAATCGAATTATCGCCAAATTTATTCAGCCAAACCGCGGGGGGATGATGATCGACGACGCGCGAAATCTTGCAAACTGCATCGAGCATCAGCTTTTCAGCAAAATCGAGATCGGTGCCATAAGCCACCGAAATCGGCACTTTTACACGCACATCGCGCGAGGAGAACGACCAGTTTTCGACCTGGCTGGTCATCAGATGCTCGTTGGGGATCAGGTATTCGATCTTGTCCCGCGTGACAACCGAGACCGATCGGATGCCGATGCGGGAAACCTGCCCGACCGTTTTCCCCGCGCCATCACCGACCGCGATAACGTCCCCCGGCTTGATCGAGCCGTCCATCAGCAGGATGATGCCAGAGATCAGATTGCCAAAGGTTTTCTGCAAGCCAAAGCCAATCGCGAGGCCAAATGCGCCCGAAAACACCGTTAACGCAGCAAGGCTGATCCCGAGCAGATCGATCCCGGCGAGAACCAGAAGCGTCCACACCAGCAGGCTCGTCAGCTTTTCGCCGAGCAATTGCTGCGCGGCATTGAGCCGTTTCATCCGGCGGAACGTGCTGCGGACGAGCATTGTGGCGATGCGGCCGACGACGATGATGCCGACGACAACCACCGCGATCAAAACCGCGCGGTAAAGCGATATGCGGTAATTACCGATGTCAAAGCCCCAGCTATCAAGGCGGCGGACGAGCTCGACGATGTCATGCTTCAAGGTCATGCCGCGCCCCATGCAGCAAACCCGCGCGCAAGGTCTGCAATGAGATCGGCTGGATCTTCGAGCCCAATTGACAGGCGGAGGCCCAATTCGGGCGACGACTGCGTGGCGGTTCGGATAGTGCCGGGATCAGCTGGGGTCACCAAGCTTTCGAAACCGCCCCAAGAATAGCCGATGCCGAACAGCGCGAGTTCATCGATAAAGGCGGAACGCGCGCCCGCGTCTTTGCCAGAAAACGTAAAGCCGATCAGCCCGCAGCCACCGGTGAAATCGCGCTTCCATAGGTCGTGGCCGGGCGATCCGGGCAACATCGGGCAATAGACGCGGGCCACTTCGCTCCGCCCAGCAAGCCATTCGGCGACAGCCAGCGCGCTGGCGGTGGCGCGTTCAAGCCGAAGCGCCATGGTTCGAAGCCCGCGCAGCGCGAGCGAGGCATCATCGGGCGAGACCACTTGGCCAAGCACTTGTGAATTGCGGCGCAGCGCGGGATAAAGTGCTGCCGTGGCTGACGCGCTGCCCATCATCAGATCGGAATGGCCGCCAACGTGCTTGGTCAGGCTCATCACGCTGATGTCTGCGCCTTTCGCAATCGCAGCGTAGCCGAGCGAAGAGGCCCAAGTGTTATCGAGGATCACGGTGATCCCGCGCGCGTGCGCAGCTGCGCAGTGGGCGGGGGTATCATGCACCTCCATCGTCAGGCTGCCGGGCGATTCGAGTAGCACCGCACGGGCGCGATCGCAGCAGGCACCTTCGAATGCGGCGGGGTCAGCTGGATCGAACCAGCGGGTTTCGATGCCGAAATCCTTCAGAAGCCCGCGCGCCAGAATGCGGCTGGGCTCATAGGCGTGATCGGTCATCAACAGCACGTCGCCGGGGCGCAGCACCGAAAGCAAGGCCCCGGCAATCGCCGCGACACCCGAAGGGTAGAGGATGGTCCCCGCCGCGCCCGGCTCAAGCTCGGTCAGCGCCTCGGCAAGCGCCCACTGGGTTGGAGCCCCGCGGCGGCCATAAAAAAAGCGACCGTCTTCGTTTTTTCCGGCACCCGCTTTGTGCGCGGTGGTATCAGGATAAAGGTGGGTGCTGGCGCGCCATATCGGCGGATTAACCACTGCGCCCGGCTGGCCTTCGATTCCGGTCCATTCGGGGCGTCTTCCGGCGCGGGTTACAAGGGTAGCGGGGGAAATCGGTTCGCTGATCGGTTTGGTCATAAATATCAGGCGGGAACCGGAACTCCCACATCCTTTGGTAAGCTGGCGTCGGCACCCCATTCGGTCCAGCTGCCATCGTAGAGCGCGACATCGTTTTTGCCAACCAGATGAAGGCCAAAGGCGAGGCAACACGCGGTGACACCACTGCCGCAGGAAGCGATTACCGGATGCGCAAGGTCAACGTTGGCGGCCATGAACACATTGCGGATGCTGGCCACGTCTTTCCAAGTTCCGTCAGGATTGAACATCTGGCTATAGGGCACATTGCGCGCGCCGGGCACGTGGCCGCTGGCGATTCCGGGACGCGTTTCGGCATCGGCACCGCTGAATCGGCCGGGTCCACGCGCGTCGACAAGCTGTTCCGCGCGGCTCGTGATATTGGCAAGAACATCGGCCTTGCTCCGCAGGCCTTTGGCATCGGACCAAGTTGTGAAGTGACGGCAGCGCAGGTTTTGCGCGCCAGAAGTAAGATCGCGCCCTTCAGCCTTCCACTTGGCAATCCCGCCATCGAGCAGCGCGACATTTTGCGCGCCGAACATGCGCAGCATGAACCAAGCCCGTGCCGATGTTTTCACCGCGCTGTCATCATAAATCACAATCCGGCTGCCATCGCCAAGCCCTAGCTTTTGAATGCTGCTGGCAAACTGTTCCGCACAGGGAATGGTATTTTCAATCGGCGCATCGGCATCGACCAACGCGTCAAGATTCATGAAAATCGCGCCGGGAATATGCGCGGCTTTGTATTCAGCGCGGGCATTGCGGCCAGCCTCGGGCAGGTGCTTGGTGGCGTCAACGATCCTGAGGTCGCTCGCCCCCATTTCGTTGGCAAGCCAATCGGTGCTTACAAGACTGTCCATACCCGCGCGTCCTCCTCTACGCAGCGAATGGCGTCAGTTTTAGCCGGGAGATTATGAGAGTCGAGAGGAACCGTGCCAAAAAAACTGGATTGCCGCGCATATGTTGCGTTGCAGCAACGGTACGGCGATCAGTTCCCGAGCGTTTGATCAACCCGGCGGCGCGACACCCGTGACCAGATGCGCGGGCCCATATCGATGCGGAATGGTAACAAGGCAGCCTCCGCAACCGGCGGGGTTTCACCGATAACCAAAGTTGCCTGAGCGGCGGTATCCCCCGTTTCGACCCGAAAGCGCGC
>JAYVNC010000198.1:0-4390 GCA_043758655.1 Novosphingobium sp. | reverse complement strand
GCGCTCATCCTTGAATATGCCGTGGCCGCCAGTGCCGTTTCAGTTGGCTGGTCTGGCTATTTCGTCGGATTGCTGCGGGACTATGCAGGTATCACTATTCCAACAGCGCTCGCCTCCGGACCATATGCGGGCGGGGTAGTTAATCTTCCAGCATTTGTCATCGCACTTCTGGTAACGACGCTGCTGATGATTGGCACCAAGGAAAGCGCCCGTTTCAACGCGGTGCTGGTGGTCGTTAAGGTTACCGCACTGGCGTTGTTTGTCTTCGCCACGATAGGCATTATTAAAGCTGACAATTTCACGCCAATGACTCCCAATGGGTGGGGCACGATCGGTGTGGGTGGTGCAGCCGCTTCGATCTTCTTTGCCTATGTTGGTTTTGATGCGGTTTCAACTGCGGCGGAAGAGACACGAAACCCGCAGCGAAACGTCCCAATTGGCTTGATCGGCAGCCTTGTCATCTGCACGATTTTCTATCTTCTCGTCGCAGCTGGCGCGGTTGGGACCATCGGTGCGCAACCAGTTACAGGTCTTCATGGTGAAGTGCTGTCGCCAGGCTCAATTGAACTTGCGCAGCGTTGCAAGGCAATTGTCGCTTCGGGAATTACCGAACCACTTTCTTGCTCCAAAGAGGCGCTTGCCCATGTTCTGAAGACCATTGGCTGGCACAAGCTGGGCGCGGTGATCGGGCTTGCCGCCGGGCTGGCATTGCCTTCGGTGGTGCTTATGATGCTGTTTGGCCAAACCCGCATATTTTTCGTTATGGCACGCGATGGTCTGCTTCCAGAAAAGCTGGCGACAGTGCATCCTAAATGGAAAACACCTTACATCGTGACCGCCATCACCGGCGTGATTGTGGCAATTGGCGCTGCCTTTTTCCCGGTGGGAAAATTGGCTGATGTGTCAAACTCTGGGACATTGTTTGCCTTCTTCATGGTCGCAATCGCGGTGCTGATCCTGCGCCGAACCGATCCAAACCGTGCGCGGCCATTCCGCACTCCTGCTTTATGGATCGTGGCGCCCATGGCGATAGTCGGCACCGTCGCTTTGTACCTGTTGTTGCCAGTCGACGCGATGCTCGTGCTGCCAATCTGGGGCGCTATCGGCCTAGTGGTCTATTTCGCTTACAGCAGAGGTAACAGCCACGTTGGTCGTGGCTTGGTTGAGGTGCATGAGACTGACGCAGACGTCCCGCCGTCTTCCGTTCCACCGATGCCTAGCGGCGAATAGTAAGGGTTGAAATGAGTTGAAGGGCCGTCCTCAAAGGGCGGCCCTTTCCTTTTGGATAGACTTGGCGATGGGATCGGCAGTGCTGATTTGGTGACCCCTACGGGAATCGAACCCGTGTTTCAGCCGTGAGAGGGCCGCGTCCTAACCGCTAGACGAAGGGGCCGTATTGCCAGACAGTCTATCCTTCCGCTCGGAAAGGATGGTGACCCCAACGGGAATCGAACCCGTGTTTCAGCCGTGAAAGGGCCGCGTCCTAACCGCTAGACGATGGGGCCGCACAGGCTTGATGCCTAGGCAGGCCGCGCCATTAGGGTGAGCAGCGGCGGGGGTCAAGTGTTGTATGATTGGGCTGAATCAAAAGCGGCGCCGGCCCGCCCCCCTCCCGGCCACCCATAGTTTACTATCGTAGGGTGGCCGGGTGGGGGAGAGGGCCGGCACCGCTTCCACGTTAGTGGAAAAGCCTCCCTTCAATCAGCCCAAGCGGCGTCTTCAACGTGCAGCTCGGCCTGCGGTCGGCTCGCCCAATCATCAATCTTCGCCCGGCCGACAAGCCATAGCTTTCGCCCCTGCGCGCCGTGCAGCAGCGCCTGACCCAAATCGCTCTCCGCCGCGCGAAAGGCGATAGCCTTAAAGCTGGCACCATCATCGCCGCGCGCAATCAGCCGGACATGGCCGGTGCCGACAATGTCAGCTTTGACCAGCCGCACCGGGCCAATCGCCAGCTTCGGTGCAGGCCAACCCATGCCGAACGGACCCGCACTCTCCAGCTCAACCACAAGCTGCGGCGTAAGCCCGCGCGGGGCAAGGCTGAGGTCAATCGCTAGGCTCTGGCTTTCCATCGCGGCCATAACATCGCGGCCTAAGCGCTCGTCGAGCCACTCCGCCAACGCCGTAACCTTACCCGGAGCGATAGTAAGCCCCGCCGCCATCGCATGTCCGCCGCCCGCTTCCAGCAAACCATGCGCCCGTGCGGCGATGATCGCGGCTCCCAGATCAACGCCTGAGATTGACCGGCCCGATCCTTTGCCATTGCCATTCTCATCTGCATCGAGCGCAATAACCAGCGTCGGTTTGCCAGTCTTTTCCTTGATCCGCCCTGCAACGATGCCGATCACGCCGGGATGCCATCCAGCGCCGGAAAGCACCATTACTGCACGGTTATGCTGGCCTGCAATCTGCGCTTCGGCGGCCTCCTGAACCACCGCCTCAATTCCGCGCCTTTCCTCATTGAGCAACGAAAGCTGCGCTGCGATAGCTTTAGCTTCGTCGTGATCCTCGGTAGTCAGCAGCCGAACCCCGAGGGTCGATTCGCCAACCCGCCCGCCAGCATTCACCCGTGGGCCAAGCGCAAAGCCCAGATCGCTGCAACTCGGCGCGCGCGACAGGCGGCTGGCATCGATCAGCGCGGCCATGCCGATATTCTCCCGCCGCGCCATAACCTTGAGCCCTTGCGCGACCATAGCCCGGTTAAGCCCATGCAGCGCGGCGACATCGGCCACGGTTCCCAAAGCTACCAGATCGAGCAGCGAAAACAGGTCCGGTTCCTTGCGATCCGCAAAGAAGCCGCGCTCACGCAATGTTCGCACCGTCGCAATCGCCAGCAGGAATGCCACCCCGACGGCAGCCAGATGACCATGCGATGCCGCCAGATCATCTTCATCAAGCCGGTTAGGGTTCACCAGCGCCAGCGCCAACGGTAAATCGGGTGAGCACTTGTGATGATCGACGACGATCACATCGACCCCGGCCTCATGCGCCATTGCCAGCGCCTCATGCGCCATCGCGCCGCAATCAACGGTAACGATCAGGCTGCTGCCCTCGCGCCCGAGCTTCACCAATGCCTCGCCCGACGGGCCATAACCTTCAAGCAGCCGGTCGGGAATGTAATATCCTGAGGCCAGCCCAAGATCGCGCAGCAACCGTATCAGCAAGGCCGCGCTGGTTGCGCCGTCAACATCATAGTCACCGTACACCGTCACCGCTTCGTTGGTCAGCACCGCCTGCGCCAGACGATCAGCCGCGCGGTCCATATCGCGGAACACCGAAGGATCGGGCAGGAACGCGCGCAAAGACGGTGTCCGTTGGCGCTCAAGATCATCACGCGCCACCCCGCGCGCCATGAGGATCTGGGCGACAAGATCGTCCTGCAATCCCGAACCCTCGCCGGAAAGGTCCATATTCCCGCCGCGCCAACGCCACGATTTACCCGAAAGCGAGGCTTCGATGCCAAAAAGCAATGTTACGGTGGAAGCCATCACACCCGGCTAGCCAATAGTCAGCCCCGCGGAAAGCCGCGATTGTTTATTATCCCTGCATGTCGGGAATTGACAATGCTTGCAGCAAGGTATGTGTTTCAAGCTGGGCGTCGCATTGATCTTTCAGAACAAGGGCAGGGGCATGACCATGAAGCCATTTCGCGCAGTCTATCTCGCCGCAGGCATCGCGCTCATCGGGGCAGTAACTTGGCCTCTAGTTGCACAGCAAAGCGCCCCAAATCGTGCCGTAGCGCGTTACGATATGCGCGCAGGCACCATTAGCGGGGTGGGGGCCATGGGCCGGGGAGGAATGGGAATCGCTGCGATGATGGGCGGCGGGGGGGGCGGCAACAGTTTGCAGCATGAACTCTATTTGCGACTTGGTTCTGCCCAAACCTCTACAGGCGGAGCGCCGCATGCGGACCATTTCATGCCCCCCTCTGCCCGGCTTGGAAAATCTGTGCCACTTCTAACCCCGCAGACCGAGCGCGGACCAGTTGACCAGATGCCGACCGATGGCCGCCAAGAGCGCCCCAAAGGGCGGATGCTGATTTTCTGGGGATGCGGTGAGCATGCCGCCAAAGGCCAACCGATCATTATTGATTTTGCCAAAATGGTCGCGGGTCAGATGCCTGTTGGGATGTGGAGCAGCACTGTGGTGCGTGATTGGGGGCCGTCGCTTCAGAACAGCAAGACGTTTGGCCGCTGGCCCAATGAGGATACACAAGGCGGCAATCGCAATATCCGCCCTGATGCTTCGCTGATCGGCGCACACCGGATCGCCGGGAACTATTCACCGGACATCAATTTCAGTCTGACCAAGGATTTCATGGCTGCCCTGTCGGTTTCGACCGGCTCCACGCCCGGCGGCGGATCACTGCTGCGTTGGAACGCGGTGCCCGAGG
>JAYVNC010000197.1:0-34688 GCA_043758655.1 Novosphingobium sp. | reverse complement strand
AGCAGTAATGCTGGGAGCCACCCATGTGCGGGTGGGTTCGGCGCTGTTTGGAACGAGGGCGTGAAGGGTGCTCCTTCTTCTGCTCCCCTCCTCTTTAGGGGAGGGGCGGGGGGTGGGGGCCATCCGTTATCCCCAACGTCGCTTGTAACGGACAGCCCCTACCCCAACCCCTCCCCTAAAGAGGAGGGGCTTTTCAGCGCCCAACGCGATGACTTAGATAATCTCAAAACAATAGGCCGCCTTCGCGCCCTAACCCCGGACGCCGGAATAGACTTCGCCTCGAACGATTACCTTGGCCTCGCAGCATCGGGCCGACTCGTCGAAGCCGCCCGAACGGCGCTCAATCGCGGGGTAGCGGTGGGATCGGGGGGATCACGGCTGCTGCGCGGCAATTGCGCCGAGCACGAGGCGCTTGAGGCTGAAATGGCCGCGTTTGTCGGAGCAGAGGCGGCGCTGTTCTTCGCCACCGGTTACACTGCCAATTCGGCGCTGCTTTCGACACTGCCGCAGCGCGGGGATTTGATCCTGCACGACGAACTGGTCCACGCATCGATGCACGAAGGCCTGCGGCTCACGCGGGCAGGCCAGCAGCCGGTGCCGCACAATGACGTTTCCGCCTTTGAATCGGCGCTGAAAGCCTGGCGCAGTGCGGGCAACACAGGGCAGGCGTGGATCGCGGTTGAATCTCTCTATTCGATGGATGGCGACTTCGCGCCGCTGGCGGGACTGGCCGAGGTTGCCGAGCGTCACGCCGCGGTGCTGGTAGTCGATGAAGCTCACGCCACCGGTATTTGCGGGCCGCAAGGGCGCGGGATGGTTGCCACTTTGCCGAGCCGCGATAACGTAATCTCGCTGCACACCTGCGGCAAGGCGCTGGGGGCCGAGGGTGCGCTGCTGTGCGGGCCGAAAGTGATGCGCGATTTCCTGATTAACCGCGCGCGCGGGTTTATCTTCTCAACCGCGCCGAGCCCGCTGACCGCCGCTGTTGTTCGTGCGGCGATTGGCGTTGTTCAGGGCGGCGATGACTTGCGCGATTTGCTGCGTGCGCGCATCGCGCTGGCAACGCGCTTGCTCGGGCCGCTGGGGGCGGTGGGCAATGGCTCGCCGATCCTGCCGCTGGTGCTGGGCGATGACCGCCGCACGATGGCAGTCGCGGCGGCGCTCCAGAAGCAGGGATACGACATTCGCGGTATCCGCCCGCCAACGGTTCCCGAAGGCACATCGCGGTTGCGGATTGTCATCACACTGAATGCTGATGAGGCGCAGATTGAGGCGCTGGGTGGCGCGCTGAAAGCGGCGCTGTAATGCGCTTGGTGGTAACCGGCACCGACACCGGGATAGGCAAGACGGTGCTCGCCGCCGCGCTCACCGGGCATCTCCAGGCGCGCTATTGGAAGCCGGTTCAGGCCGGGCTGGAGGGCGAGACTGATAGCCAGATCGTCGCGCGGCTTTCTGGGCTTGGGGCGAGCGCGGTGCTGCCCGAAGCCTATCGCCTCACCACCCCCTGCTCGCCGCATCAGGCTGCGGCGATTGACGGGGTTACGATAGACCCTGCGCGGCTCGCCTTGCCGGATGCCCCCGGCGCGCTGGTGGTCGAAGGCGCGGGCGGGGTGCTGGTGCCGCTGGCACCGGGGTTCCTGATGGCCGATCTTTTCGCCCGATGGGGCCTGCCGGTGGTTCTCGCCGCGCGGACATCTTTGGGGACGATCAATCACAGCCTGATGAGCCTTGAGGCTTTGCGCGCGCGTGGGATTGAGGTGACGGGAATTGCCTTCATCGGTGATGCCAACGCCGAGAGCGAACGGGTGATCTGCGCTGAAGGCCGGGTGCAGCGACTGGGGCGATTGCCGTGGCTTGGTCCGCTTGATGCGGGAACACTGGCGGCCGCGTTTGGCGCGAATTTCGATTTTGGTGTGCTGGAATGACCCGCTCCCCCGTCTGGCATCCATTTACCCAGCATGGCCTCGAAGAACCAACGCCGCTGGTCACCCATGCGACAGGGGCGATCCTGCACACCGCCGATGGCCGCCGGGTGATTGACGCCATCTCAAGCTGGTGGGTGACCACACACGGCCACTGCCACCAGCGCATTGTTGCCGCGATTGCCCAGCAGGCGCGCAAGCTCGATCAATTGATCTTTGCCGGGTGGACGCACGAACCCGGCGAGCAGCTTGCGGCGGAATTGGCGGCGCTGCTGGGGCTACCTTACGCGTTTTTCTCAGATTCAGGCTCCACCGCCGTCGAGGTCGCGCTCAAGATGGCGCTGGGGTTCTGGGCTAATAACGGCGAGCCGCGCCACAAAATCGTCGTGATGGAACATAGCTATCATGGCGACACCATCGGCGCGATGAGCGTGGGCGCTCGCGGCGTTTTCAACCGCGCCTATGCGCCGCTGTTGTTCGATGTGGAAACGGTGCCTTTCCCCACTGAGGGGCGCGAACAGGCAACGCTTGATGCGCTGGAAAAACTATGCCGTCAGCCAGATACCGCCGCGTTCATCGTCGAACCGCTGCTGCTGGGTGCGGGCGGGATGTTGATGTACCCGGCGCAGGTCTTGCGCGAAATGCACAGAATCTGTGCGGCGCACGGCGTGCCGTTCATCGCCGACGAGGTGATGACCGGCTGGGGCCGCACTGGCACGTTGTTGGCTTGCGAAAAGGCAGGCGTGGTGCCCGATCTGCTGTGCCTAGCCAAAGGGCTCACCGGCGGTTCAATGCCGCTGGCCGTGACTATGGCATCTGCGGCGATTTATGACGCACACTGGTCCACCGACCGGACCAAAACCTTCTACCATTCCTCCAGCTACACCGCGAACCCTATCGCCTGCGCCGCTGCCCTCGCCAATCTTGCGGTGTGGCGCGATGAGCCGGTGATGGAGCGGATCGCCACGCTGGCGGCGCGGCAGGCCGAGGGGCTGGCAATGCTCGCAAGGGTTGCTGGCATCACCAGTCCGCGCCAATGCGGCACGGTTATCGCGGTCGACTATGCCGCAGCTGGGGCGGGTTATCTGTCCGAAATCGGCCCGCGCCTTACCGCCTATTTCCGCGAACAGGATGTGCTGCTGCGTCCGCTTGGCAACACGGCCTATGTTATGCCGCCTTACTGCATTTCAGCAGAGGATTTGGCCCGTGTGCATGATGTGATGGCGCGGGCGGCGCAGAGTGGAATAATCTAACCCGTCGTCAGCGCCAGTCGCTTGAGCCCCAGCAGCGCGACATTGGATGCCGAGCGATAGGGATCAAGCCCGCCATCAAAGGTGTTCATCACGTGAACCGATGTGCAGGCCTGCGCGATTTGCGCATAATTGTTGAACACCGAATAGGAATAAAACAGCCCATCGCCTTCGTTGAAGTGAAAGCCCTTGCCGCGCGTTCGCAACAGGTCAAACGCCCTCCACAGGCCCACTGCGTTGATCGCCTGTTTGAGCGCGCGCGCCGCGCGCCCGCCTTGGCCGAAATTGTTGCAATCAGAAATGAACACGCCTTCTTTCGCCACACGCAGCATCTCTGCCACCGCGCGTGCCGGATCGGGCAAGTGATGCAGTACGCCGAATTCGGACACCAGATCGAACGCGCCATCGGCAAATCCCAGCGCGAAGGCATCGCCATCGACCAGTTCGTCTTCACTCAGCCCCTTGGCGTGGCCCTGCGCGCGCAGTTCGGCTGATGGTTCGATACCCAGCACCCGCAGGCCCGGACACGCCGCCTTAAGCGCGATCAAGGCCCGTCCGGTCCCGGCACCGACATCAAGCAGCGAGGTAATCCCCAGCCCGTTGATCAGCCCCACCAGCCAAGTGAGGGCAAATTGGTGCACGTCCATGCCGGTGACATGGCTATCGTCGTAATGTTCGGCGGTGCGGGCGTAGTATGCGCGCTGGGCTTGCTGTTGAGCGTTATGGTCCACCGGTTTACTTTCGCACGGGCAGGCGGGAAAGCAAGTGCAGCCGCCTATTCGCCCGCATGGCGATCCAGTTCCTTGCCGCTCAGCGTCACCACGTGCAGCAGGTTGGTCGATCCCGGCGTACCGAACGGCACCCCTGCCAGCGCGATCAGTTTTGACCCCGCCGTGCCGAACCCGTGGCGCAGCGCCATGCGCTTGCCCTTGGCGATCATCTCCTCGAAGCTGCCGATGTCCTTGGTGTGCACCGCATGCGCGCCCCACAGCAGCGCCAGTTTGCGCGCTATTTTGGGTGATGGGGTGAGCACCAGCATCGGCACACCGGGGCGTTCGCGCGCTACTCGCCG
This sequence comes from Novosphingobium sp., assembly GCA_043758655.1. Taxonomy (GTDB): domain Bacteria; phylum Pseudomonadota; class Alphaproteobacteria; order Sphingomonadales; family Sphingomonadaceae; genus Novosphingobium. The sequence goes on along the minus strand of JAYVNC010000197.1, from coordinate 30,444 downwards.
CGCGGTCGATCCTGATCCGGTAAACACGATGATGCCTGACATCGAAACTGTGCGGGCGATCTGGGCGGAGGCCTGCGCCAGCGCATCAGCAGTTGTCGCATCGGGCATCACATCGGCAAATTGCAGTCGCGCGGCATAACCGGGGTCTTTTTCCACCTGCTTGGCGATACGGTCCATGATCGTCACCGCCTCGACCGGCCAAGCCCCCGCCGCCGTCTCTGCTGAAAGCATCACCGCGTCGGCGCCGTCATAAACGGCATTGGCAACATCTGACACTTCGGCACGCGTCGGCGTTGGGCTTTCGATCATCGATTCGAGCATCTGTGTTGCCACCACCACCGGCTTTCCTGAACGCCGTGTCATCTCGACAATGCGTTTTTGCAGCGGCGGCACTTCTTCAGGATTGAGCTCAACCCCCAGATCGCCGCGCGCCACCATGATGCCATCGGACAGCTCGATAATCTCGCCCAGCCGGTCGAGCGCTGCGGGCTTTTCGATCTTGGAGAGCAGCGAGCCATAGCCGCCCATCAGCCGCCGCGCCTCGGCCACGTCCTCGGGCCGCTGGACGAACGACAGCGCGATCCAGTCTGCCCCGTGCTCCACCGCAAAGGCAAGATCGCGGCGGTCTTTCTCGGTCAGCGCCGGGATCGGCACCACCGCATCGGGGACATTCACCCCCTTGCGATCAGAAATCACCCCGCCAACTTCTGCCGAGCACAGAATTTCATCAGCTCCGGCGCGGATAACCCTGAGGCGCAGCTTGCCATCATCGATCAGCAGTCGCTGGCCCTTTTCGAGCACTTTGAACAGTTCGGGGTGCGGCAGACAGACGCGGGTTTCGTCCCCAAGCGCCGGATCGCGATCGAGCGTGAAGTGGCTGCCATGGCGGATCACCGCGCGGCCATCCTTGAACTGCCCAACGCGCAGCTTCGGCCCTTGCAAATCGCACAGCACCGCGATGGGCCGCCCGAAAGCCTTTTCCGCCGCGCGAATGTTGGCGATGGTTTCGGTGTGGGTGGGATGATCGCCGTGGCTCATGTTGACGCGGAAGGCATCGACGCCCGCACGCAGCAGCCGCGCGATCATTTCAGGGCTGCGGCTCGCCGGGCCGAGTGTGGCAAGGATCTTTACCATACGCCCTCGGTGGGCAAGTTGAGGGTGAATTACCGCAGTTTGCTCGCTCTTCGCCAAGATTGGTCCTTCCACTTGCCGCCTGCCCTATGGCAAGAGACGCGCGAAAACCCAAGGAAGAACCCCATGAGCTGCTCAGAAAATACGAATGCGGACCCCGGCGACGCGCTGGATGCGCTCGATGATGCCATAGCCGCCGCCGCATTCCGCCGCCTCGTGCGCCACCTGCGCCACCGCAGTGATGCGCAGAACATCGAACTGATGGGACTTGCAGGGTTCTGCCGCAACTGCCTGGGTGACTGGATCGTCGAAGCCGGCGCGCCTTTGGACAAGGCGGGCGCGCGCGAAGTGATCCACGGCATGGGGGCGGTCGAATGGAAAGCGCGGTTTCAATCTGAGGCGACGGCTGAGCAACAGGCGCGGATGGCGGAGAGTATGAAGTTGAATGCAACCTAGCCCTCTCCCCGGGACTGCATCACTTTGAAATAGACGCGGTTGACTAATCTGGCATTGTTGCCAACCGTCTGCTATGAATGCTTAACGCTAAGCAGGAGCCAACATGCCAGTTCAAGATCACCCGCAATATAACGAATGGTCAGATGCGCTCGACAAACTCAAGGAAGCTAACGATTTCTACCGAGCAGCGTCTATCGCGAGACTTGAACCACATTCGGTCGAGAGCTTGAGGTTCAACTTGGACCATTGCCAGGCTGAATTCAACAAGATCGCGAGACAGGTCGATGCCTAAGTCTCCCGCAGGTGGCAAACGCCCCGCAGACGTGATCGGCAACGCCGTCCATGTGATGCGCGTTCTGACAGGCGAAGCTGACGATGAAGCGCCCGATGACGGTAAGGACAAGGCTGCACAGTCGATGGGGCGTAAGGGTGGCGCTGCGCGCGCCGCGTCGATGTCGCCTGAGAGGCGAGCGGAGATCGCACGGGCAGCGGCGAAAAAACGGTGGGGGAAATGATGTGCGATAGGAGTGGCAAGACTTATCCACAGCGACCTGTGGATAAGTGTGACGTTTTCCGCAGTTGTCACGGACATTCGTGACAGCCCGGTTTGTGACGGCTCGGGATTCGACACGTTGTCACAGTCGTGCTATGCGGCGAAGCCATGGACACAATGCAACTTATTGAGGCGAAGAAGGCGGAGACCACCAAGCGTGTCACAAAGCTTCGTGGGCAGCTTGAGACAGCCGAAGCCGAGCTTCGCAATCTTGAGATCACCTGGGATACACTGTCGCGCCTTGGGCTTAATCCGGAGGTGGAAACAGCCGTGCCCCGTGGGCAATCACTTGCGCACATCCTTAAGGTTCTTTCGGACTCCGAGTGGGGCGGCAAAACGCCAAAAGAGATCCACGAGGCCTTAGTGGCGAGCGGGGTGACGTCGATCTCACAAGACAACGTTCGAACCGTCCTAGCCCGCAACAAGGATCGAATAGAGGTGGGCGATGGCCGCTATTGGCGGAAGGTTGAAAAGGCATCGCCTGTGGAGGCCGAGGATGATGATCCGTTCGGCATTCGGCCTGCGCAACCGGCGGGCGGGTTTTCCGCCGAGCTTGATGACGACATTGAATTTTGATGGTGCTTTTCTCCCATCCACGAGAATGGGCCGCTCTTTTGGAGCGGCCCAGAAGCCGGTGACTACGGTGTTTGCACCACCGTCGAAACCTTAGTCCAACCTATCCCTGCATCCGGGAGCACGAGCTAGGAGTAACCCTATGTGGCAATCCGCCTTGTTGAAGGCTTAACTCAGCGGTTTGCATCGGGGCATCACCCTCGATGCATTCTGCCTAGCAAATCGAACTAGATTCGTCTAGTCGGAAAGTGCGATAATGTGCTTTCCGAGGAGCCGATCCATGTCTGTAACACCGATGTCCTGCGCAAGAGGGATGGGACATCGACCTCTGAAAGGAACGGGCCGCGTGTACGCGATAGCCTACGATCTAAACAAAGAAGCTGCTGAGAGGCACGGTGCCTGGGCGAAAATCGCCCGCGTTCTGGAAGGCCACGGCTTTCGCCGCCAGCAAGGCAGCGTCTTCTATGGGAATGAGCACACTTCGGCGATGACATGCGCCGCCGCCGTGCTCGATCTTAACGACAAGTACGCTTGGTTCTGGGAGGTGGTTCGCGACATGCGCATGCTTCGCATCTCAGAAGAGGACGACTTGCTAGCTATTGTTCCGAACCGGCTTCGGTTCAATCAGCAGGACGTGGCGTAAGGCCGCCCCTAGTTTCGTAAAGTCGCTTTATGCTTGACGTCATGTATAAAGGTCCATATAGAAATGGGCATGAGAAAGCTCGCCATCAAAGCCCGTGTTCAAATCCTCAATCTGCTGTGCGAGGGCATGTCCATGCGCGCCGTTGCCCGGATCGCCGACGTTAGCTTCAATACGGTTGCGAAACTGCTGATCGACGCCGGGACAGTCTGTGTCGAAATGCACGATGAAATGGTGCAGGGCGTAAAGGCGAGCCGCATACAGTGCGATGAAATTTGGGCCTTCAACTATTGCAAGCAAAAGACCGTTACCAGCGCCAAAGCCGCACCGGAAGGCGCTGGCGACATTTGGACTTGGACCGGTATTGACGCCGATTCAAAACTGATTGTCAGCTACCTTGTTGGGGATCGTTCGGGAGAGACTGCAATCGAACTTATGGACGATCTCCGCTCGCGCCTCGCAAACCGCGTCCAGCTGTCAACTGATGGCCACCGCGCCTATCTGGAAGCTATAGAAGGCGCATTCGGGGCTGATGTGGACTATGCTCAAATCATCAAGATGTATGGCCCGACAATCGACAAGGGTGGTCGCTACAGCCCAGCGGAATGCACCGGCATCAAGAAGGTTCGGGTTGAAGGAAATCCCGACATTGCGCATGTCAGCACGTCTTATGTCGAAGCGCACAACAAGACGATGCGGATGCACATGCGCCGCTTTACCCGCCTGACAAACGGCCACAGCAAGAAGGTGGCAAATCATGCGCACATGGTCGCGCTCTATACGATGTTCTACAACTTTATCCGCACTCACTCCAAGCTGCGCATGTCGCCCGCTATGGCCGCTGGCATCGCCGATACGTTCATGGGATTTGAAACAATCCTCGGTCGGATTGATGCAAGCCAAACGCCTAAGCTGCGCGGCCCCTACAAAAAACGGACGGTGGAAATTTCAAAGTGATGCAGTCCCCTCTCCCCTGTCAGGGGAGAGGATACGCAGCCTTGGCGGCTTGCCGCCTAAGGCGAAGTTGGAGAGGGGAGCTCGGCGCTTGCGAAGGCAGAGCCCCCTCTCAACTGCGGCTAGATCGCTGCGCTCTCAAGCCTTCGTATCTCTCCCCGCTGGGGAGAGAGCGAGAACGGGCCCTTCCCCGAATCTCCCGCCCTCGCTATCGACCCCACCAGCCGATTCTCCCTTATCTGAAAGACTGACCCCATGGCCGAAACCACCGACGACCGCCTGCGCCTCCTGATCGAACGCGTCGAGCGGCTTGAAGAAGAGAAAAAAGGCATCGCCGACGACATCCGCGACGTTTACGCCGAGGCCAAGGCGGTGGGCTATGACGCCAAGATCATGCGCAAGGTTGTCGCACTTCGCAAAATGAAGCCCGATGACCGCGCCGAGATGGAAACCATCCTCGAGCTGTATAAGGCTGCGCTGGGGCTGGGATGAACTTGGGATAGGGAGTGAATATGAGGGTTTACCATCACGTAACCATGGCGGCGGCGGCTGCAACTTGCTTAATGTGGCCGTTGCCGGTCTCTGCGGGAAACGATGCGGCGAATACACAATTTCTCGGTGTTTTTAGCAATTTAGTTCGCGATAACTATTTTCAAATTCCAAATGAGGCGGCGATGGCTGATGCCGTGGTTTCTGAGGCACGCCGTCGGGCAGGGATCAACGCAAGTGAATTTGATACCTGCATGCTTGGCAATACACGCGGGCGAAATCTGGCCACCGCGATGGACGCAGCGTACCTCTGTATGCACCTCGACGATGCCACAGCTGACGTGGCAAACAGCGCGACCGATGCATTGGTCAGTGCTGCGCTAACTCCATTGGAGGGACGGAACCGATTTTTTAGTCGCGAAGAGGTCAAGCGACTTAGCAATGGGATTAGCCGTGTTGGTATTGGTTTGAGCTTTTCCGACGATCCTTTGGGCGCACGAATTGTTTCTTTGGTGCGCGAAGGACCTGCGCTCGAAGCTGGTCTGGCCGTTGGAGATGTTATTGTAGCGGTTGACGGTTTAGCCACGCGCCAACTGTCACAGGAAAAAGTCGCGGACTCTATGCGCGGTAAATTCGGAACTACGGTTATATTGCAAATAGTTGGGCAAAATGGGCAACAGCGTACGGTGAAAGTTATGCGTAGGGTAATCCTCACTGTGAACGAGGCTATCGACTTTGAGCGTCGTGGTGATGTGTTCATAATTTCGCTGCACGAATTTACAAAGGGCTCGGCGGTCGAATTTTCTCGATTGGTTCGAACCTACGGAAGTGACGCAAAGCTACTGGTCGTTGATTTGCGTGATAATGTAGGCGGCCTTCTTGATGAAGCCATTGCTGTGGCAGATGCAATGCTAAAAAAAGGAAATATTGCCAAAATTTCTTCCCGAAATGAAGCCGAGTCCATACGCTACTCTGCTAAATCCGATACAATTGTTAATGGGAAGTCCATTGTCTTGTTAACGAGTAAGCATACGGCGTCAGGTGCTGAAATTGTGGCAGCAGCCATACAGGACAATCATACAGGCATGGTCGTTGGCGCTACGTCTTCCGGGATTGGCTACATTGACTCGATGATCCGATTTGATCGCGGAACCGCCCTTCGTTTGACAACCGGGCAGATTTACCGGGCGAATGGTGAACGTCTCCAAGGGCATCCAGTGATTCCTACCTGTGCCATCCATGAAGACTTCCCCGCACTTGTCGACATTGTGGTTCATCTTGCGCAAGTCGGGCAAAGTGTGTGCTCGCCAAACGCCGGCTGATGCTAATTTCGATGATTGCGTGTTGTTGTCTGGATGTAGCCCGTAGGCTAGGGGCAGAGCCAAACATTCCGAAACGATATGAAGCAGACCCATGGCAGGCCATTCCAAATTCAAGAACATCATGCACCGCAAGGGTGCGCAGGATAAGAAGCGGTCGGCTTCGTTTTCCAAGCTCAGCCGCGAAATCACCGTTGCAGCGAAGATGGGCATGCCTGATCCGGATATGAACCCGCGGCTGCGCGCGGCGGTCAACGCTGCAAAGGCGCTATCGGTGCCCAAGGACAACATCCAGCGCGCGATTGACAAGGCGACGCGGGGCGACGGCGAGAACTACGAGGAAATTCGCTATGAGGGTTACGGCCCCGGGGGCGTCGCGCTGATCGTTGAGGCGCTGACCGACAACCGCAACCGCACCGCGACAAATATCCGCACCGCCTTCTCCAAAAACGGCGGCAACCTTGGTGCAAGCGGCGGCGTGAGCCACGGGTTTGAGCGGCTTGGCCTGATCGAATATAGCGCGAAGGCTGGCGATGAAGACACCGTGCTCGAGGCCGCCATCGAAGCTGGCGCGGATGACATTGAGAGCGATGAAGACGGCCACGCGATCTGGACTTCGATTGATGTGCTCCACCCGGTTGCCCGCGAGCTCGAAAAGACGCTGGGTGAGGCCGATGCGGTCAAACTGGCGTGGAAGCCGGGGCTTAAGGTTGAGGTAAGCGAGAGCGACGCGGTGACCTTGCTCAAGCTGATCGACATTCTTGACGATGACGATGATGTGCAGACCGTCTGGGGCAATTACGAAATTTCCGACGCGGTGATGGAGAAGCTATCATGATTAAGGGCCGTTCACGCGAAGATCTTCGATTTATTGCGACAGGAGGTGGAAGCGTTCATGTTGATGGCACTGATTTCGGGCGGGACGACTTGCGCTTCATAGCAACTGGTTTGAGCGGAGGCGCGCAGCTGATTGTTTCAAACACAAGCCACTTTAGTCGTGATGATCTGAGATTTATCGCGACTGGATCGACAGACGGCGCAACCGTTCTGTTCCAGTAGTTGTTGATTATCGGCCTCGATCCCAGCCTTACCTGCACTGGCTGGGGGATTGTGGCCAAATCGGGTAGCCGTCTCAGCCACATTGCCAATGGCCAGATCAAGACCGATGCCAAAGCGAGCCTGCCCGAACGGCTCGTCATGCTCGACCGCGAGCTGACCGATGTCATCCTCCACTACCGCCCGGATAGCAGCGCGGTGGAGGAGGTTTTCGTCAACAAGAACCCGCAATCAACGCTCAAATTGGGCCAGGCACGCGGCGTCTGCCTGCTCGCGCTCGCCCGCGCCGGGCTACCCGTTGCCGAATATGCCACGCGGCTGGTGAAGAAGGCGATTGTTGGGAACGGCGCGGCGGAAAAGGCACAGGTTCAGGCAATGCTCAGCGTTCTGCTGCCGGGGGTGAAGCTCGCCGGGGCGGATGCCGCCGATGCGCTGGCGGTGGCGATTTGCCATGCGCATTTGATCAACGGTTAGCGCGGGTGCTTCGACAAGCTCAGCATGAGCGGGTGTAGTATTTAATTAAAAACCTCAACGTCATCATCCTCAAACCCGGCGTCTTTTTTCAGCGCCAGTGCGCCGCGAACCCCGTTGACCAGCATAATCAGCACCGCACCGCTAAGGAAAATCCCGCCAATGCTGATCACCAGAACTTTGCCCAGCCCTTCAAGCGCGACCAGCACTGCGGCCACCCCGCCCCAGATCACGCCCTTACCCTGACGCAGCCGGAGCCCGGCGATCAAGGCGATGGCAGCCTCAAACCCCGCAGCACCGATCTCCGCAATGCCTAACGTTGTCGTGAACCCGACCTTCAGTCCGAAGAACAACATCCCCACCACGCCCATCGCGCAGAATATAAAAGCCCCGGTGCTGCCAGACTTGGCGGCGCTCAGCGCGCCTGCCCGGGTGGTGAGATCGACGGTCCAGAATTTCTGTGCGCTATCGCCGAATGCCATTTGTGTTTGCCCCCTGTGGAAGCGCGAGGCTGGCAGAATGGGCGGCTTGGGGCAAGGGTGGCGCGCGCGCTTCGACAGGCTCAGCATGAGCGGGCCTTTTCTTTTTGACCCAAATCACCAATCCCGCTCGTCCTGAGCTTGTCGAAGGACACGCGCCGCCCAAGCCCCACACATTTCCTCCTTCCCCCCGAATCGCGGCTGTGCCATAGAACAAACCATGATCGCACGGCTAACCGGCACACTTGACGACTTCGGCCCCGATTGGGCGGTGATTGACGTGAGCGGGGTGGGCTATCTGATCCATTGCAGCGCCAAAACACTCACCGCGCTGGGCATCGCGGGGGACCGGGTGACGATCCACACCGAGCTGCAGGTTTCCGAAAACGACATGCGCCTTATCGGCTTCGCCAGCGCGGCGGAACGCGAATGGTTCCGGCTGCTGACCGGCGTGCAGGGCGTGGGTTCAAAGATGGCGCTGGCGGTGCTCTCGGCGCTCGCCACAGAAGAACTGCAACGCGCCTGCGCAGGCGGAGACGCGGCGATGGTGGCGCGGGCGCAAGGCGTCGGGCCGAAGCTGGCCGCGCGGATTGTCAATGAATTGAAGGACAAGGCTGGCGGGCTGGCGACGGTTCCGGGGGGAGTCGGCGTTGCTGCTCCGCCGGTGGGCTCAGTGGGATCGGATGCGGTTTCGGCTTTGCAGAATCTTGGGTTCAAACCAAACGTGGCGACCGATGCCGTGGCGCGGGCGCTGGATGAGCTGGGTGCCGGGGCAGGGTTGAATGAACTGGTGCGGGTTGCGTTGAAGAGGGCGGCGGGGTGAAAGAGGTCTTGTTCGCACTACTCGGAGCAATTGCTACTGGGATCGTTCAAACACTTTTGAACTTTCGTACGAGGCAGCACGAGTCAGAAACTATCCTTGTTGCGCTCGCCGCCGAGATTGATTCAATTTGTCGTTTAATCCGGGTACAGCATTATCAAACCTTCATTACCGAGGTGGTAGAGCACTTGTATCTTGATGGGGCTCAAGCCAGCACCGTGATTGTTGACTTAAAGGAAAATTACTTTTCTGTTTATAATGCATTGGGTAGCCAGATTGGTCGCCTAAGGCCGCTGGATGCCCTTAAGATCGTCAGATTTTATGCTTTTTGCAAATCCGCAATCGACAGCACGCGCCCTGACGGAGTTATGGTCAACAATGATAATCTCGCTTTGGTTCGCGCTAATTTAGAATTGGTGTTGCAGCTTTTAGATGCCATCCTCAGGCTTGGTGATGAGATCGTGCAATTACCGAAAACGCCTATCCATGACGAATTATCGATTTCCAATTTTTGATGACCCGCTCTTCGCATCACGAAATACCTCGAAGCCTCCCGGCGCCCGAATCTGCTCGCCGAATTCATTGGTCAGGAGATGCGCGAAAGACAGTTATGTCACGATCTTCACCCCCAACCAACCACCTTGCCGCATCCCCAAAGTTGGAGGATAACCCCGCCATGACCGAACTCAGCAAAATTCTCCCGCCCGATCTTGAAGGTTGGATCGAAACCCGCGTCGCCGAGGGAAAGTTTTTCGATGCGGGCGACTACTTGCGTGAACTGGTTCGGCGTGACCGGGCCGAGACAGAGGACACGGCCTGGGTCCGCGCCATGGTTGAGGAAGGCGAGGCTTCGGGCTATCTCGATGCCAGTCCCCATGATATCATTGAAGAGATTATTGCAGAGCGCCGTTCCCGGCGTGGCTGAAATCAAACTAAGCGCAACGGCGCGGCGCGATCTGGCCCAGATCGACGATTACAGCGGCGAACATTTCGGTGATGAAGTCGCCGATACCTACACGCGCGGGTTGAACGAAGCATTTGCGCTGCTTGCCGATGTCCCGTTCGCGGGCGAGGCTAGGCCTGATTATGGCAAAGACGTTCGCTGCAAGGTTCATCGCAAACATCGTATTCTCTACCGGGTGAGCGGCAACATGGTGTTCGTTCAGCGGATTTTGCATCATTTCCAAGATGTCCCCCGGCACGTCCAACAATGACCTCCTCCCCCCACCTCACCCCCATGCGCACGCCGGAAGACCACGATGCAGCCCTGCGCCCCAAAACGCTCGCTGAATTTGTTGGGCAGGCGGCCGCCAAGGACAACCTGCGCGTCTTCATCGAGAGCGCCCGCTCACGCAAAGAGGCGATGGATCATGTTCTTTTCTTCGGCCCGCCGGGGCTGGGCAAAACCACGCTGGCGCAGATCGTCGCGCGGGAATTGGGGGTGGGTTTCCGCGCCACATCGGGGCCGGTTATCGCCAAATCGGGTGATCTCGCCGCGCTGCTAACCAATCTCGAAGAGGGCGATGTCCTGTTTATTGACGAGATTCACCGGCTCAATCCGGTGGTCGAGGAAATTCTCTATCCGGCGATGGAAGACCGCGCGCTCGATCTGATTATTGGTGAGGGGCCGTCGGCGCGGTCGGTGCGGATTGATCTGCCCGCCTTCACGCTTATCGGCGCGACAACGCGCGCCGGACTGCTGACCACGCCGCTGCGTGACCGGTTCGGCATTCCGGTGCGGCTCAATTTCTATACCGTGGCCGAGCTTGAAAGCGTGGTGACGCGCGGGGCGGGGCTGCTCGGCATGGCAATTGAACCCGAAGGCGCGCGCGAGATTGCCCGGCGAGCGCGCGGCACACCGCGTGTGGCCGGACGGCTGATGCGGCGGGTGCGCGATTTCGCCCATGTTGAGGGCGATCACACCGTGACCCGCGCAATTGCTGACAATGCGCTGACCCGGCTTGAGGTCGATGCGCTCGGGCTCGATGCAATGGACCGGCGCTATCTGACGATGATCGCCGATATCTATAAAGGCGGCCCGGTGGGGGTTGAAACGCTCGCCGCTGGCCTTAGTGAACCACGCGATACGGTGGAGGAGGTGATCGAGCCCTACCTCATCCAGCTCGGCCTGATCGCCCGCACTGCACGCGGGCGCTGCCTCAATGATCGCGCGTGGCAGCATCTGGGGCGCACGCCGCCGACGGGAAGTAGCGGCACGCTATTCGACGACGAGGGAGAATAACGCTTCAACCGGTTGCCCAAGCATGGCGGCCAGCTTGAGCGCGATCACCGTGGAGGGGACGAACACGCCGTTCTCCACCGTGTTTACGGTCTTGCGGCTGACGCCAATCGCTTCTGCAAGTTGCGCCTGGGTCAACCCCCGCGTCTCGCGCGCCTGGCGCAACGTGTTGAACAGCCGATCAGCCAAGCGCGCGGCGCTCCAGAACCGAAAAGCGCAGTGCCGCAGATATCAGTCCCGCAGTGACGATCAGATGGATCACCTCGCCCATCGAAAATGTCCACAAGGATTGCCCGACATAACAGGCAATTGCCGTCAGCATCGCGCAGATATAGCCAATCCGCAGCGCAGAGGCTCGATTGGCGCGGGTGCCCTCGTCTTCCAAGAGGATGCGCACCTCAGGCTTGCGGAGCCAGAAACCGCCGGTGGTGAGAACCAGCAGGATAACCAGGCTCATCGCCACCCAGCCCCCGATACGGACGTGATCGACCAGCCGCGTGCCATCGCCTTGGGAGAAGTAGGACAATTGCTGAAAGATCAAGAACAGCGCGAGCACCGGCATCATCCGGGCACGGCGGCGGGCAAGGCGGTCAGCCAGTTCAGCGTTGTCGCTTGTCGCAGTCATTAAAGAATCCCCTATTAAGTAACCTATAGGTGACGTGTAACCTCAAAGTTACATCTGCACAAGCATCAATCACTAGGCATTGGTCTTAGCTTTCGCAAATGCCGCGCGAACGGTTCCATTCCGGGACACTATGACCCCCCACCTGATAATTGTGCCGAATATTTCGTAAATTGGGACGCAAATGAGAGTTAACATCATTGTCGTAAGGCTCGTCCGCTGCCTTGGTGCAGACACAGGGGCAATCCCGGACAGGTTTAACCACCCGGCCGGACACAGGCAGCCCAGGACAAGAGAGAACTTTTATGTCGGTTCGAACGGCTATCGCCAAACTTTCGGTCTTCGCAGCGGGCGGCGCGCTTATTGGCGGCGGCGCGGTGCATGTGGCTGAGGCTCCTGCCACGGCGCACCCGCAATATATTAAGCACGAAAGGCACGTGGCTGTGACCCAGCCGCACCATGCCACACGGCTTGTGGCGCGCACCGAACCGCGCCGGATCAAGCGCGTTCGCCGGATCGTCAAGCGCACGGTGTGTTGCACGGCCCAGCCGCAGATGGCGATGATGCCAATGCCTGCGCCGATGTATCCGCCGCTTCCGCCCATGCCTAGCGGCGGCGGATCGGGTGGCACGGTGGTTATCGGCGGCAGCGGCGGTATGGGCTTTGGCGGCGGCTTCTTTGGCGGCTTCTTCGGTGGCAGCGGCGGCGGCAGCAGCGGTTCTGTGGTGATCTCATCGACCAGCACCGGCTCTACCTCAACTTCATCGGGTGGATCGGGCGGCAGTTCGACCTCCACTGGCGGCAGCTCCAACTCGGGCGGATCGACCTCGACATCGGGCGGTTCCACATCGACCGGTGGCAGCTCAACTTCGACAACGAGCGGCGGGGTTTCAACCTCGACCGGCGGCGTCAGCACTTCGACATCGACCAGCTCGGGCAATGTTTCGACTTCGAGCGGCAACGTCTCGAGTTCGTCAGGTAACGTATCTTCTTCGAGCGGTAACGTTTCGACCTCTTCGGGCAACGTGTCCACCTCGAGCGGAAACGTCAGCACATCGTCGGGCAACAATGCCAGTTCGTCGAGCAGCAGCTCTTCAAGCTCATCGTCATCGTCGTCGTCTTCATCCAGCTCGTCATCGGGCGGATCGAACGGCTCCAGTTCGGGTAGCTCTGGCTCCAGCGGATCGAGCGGTTCGTCGGGAAGCACCAGCGGCTCGACTTCGGGCAGCAGCAGCGGATCGACCAGCAGCTCGACCTCGGGCTCCACTTCGGGAAGCACTTCAGGAAGCAGCACCGGAACCAGCAGCGGCACCGATGTTCCGGCCCCGCCAATGCTGGTACTGTTCGGCGCAGCAGCGGCAATGCTCGCCGGTCGTCGCCGCAAAGCGCTGATCAAGTCCGGCGGCTGATTGCAGCATTCGAAGGCGGCCTTATCAGGCCGCCCTTTTCGTATCCGCTATTGCGGGCGAGCCCGGCGCGACAGGCTCCACAGAGTCGCGAGGCCCACGCCGAGCCAGACGACATTAAGCGCAGTCGAAGGCACCGCTCCGTGCCAACCCGAATTGACGATAAACCCGGCGGCCCCGACGACATTGAGCCACTGAAAAGTAGCCGAGCGCCCTTCGAGTTTTCCGAGCGAGACGAGAATATAGGAGCCGAGGATCAGCAAGGCGCCAATCCAGCCGCAGGCTTCGATAAGGATGGTCAGCATTGATGCTTAGCCTTGGCTTAAGCAGCCAGCTTCCTCAGCACATACTGCAAGATCCCGCCGTTCATGAAGTACTCAACCTCATTCGCAGTATCGATGCGGCACAGTGCCTTGAAGGTGAAGGTGCTGCCATCCTTACGGGTCACGCCGACTTCGACTTCCTGACGCGGCTCGAGGCTGGCGACACCGGTGATCGTGAAAACATCATCGCCGCTCAGCCCCAGAGTCTGGCGGTTTACGCCTTCGGGGAACTGCAAGGGCAGCACGCCCATGCCGACCAGATTGGAGCGGTGAATACGCTCAAAGCTCTCAACAATCACCGCGCGCACGCCGAGCAGCTTGGTGCCCTTGGCGGCCCAATCGCGGCTTGATCCGGTGCCGTATTCCTTGCCGCCGATCACCACCAGCGGCGTGCCCTTAGCCTTATGCGCCATCGCCGCGTCATAAATCGCCATCAGGTCGCCCTCAAACAGCGTCATGCCGCCTTCGGTGCCGGGAACCATCTCGTTCTTGATGCGGATATTGGCGAAGGTGCCGCGCATCATGACATCATGATGCCCGCGCCGCGCGCCGTAGGAATTGAAATCGGCCTTGGCGACCTGATGCTCCATAAGCCAGCGGCCCGCCGGGCTATCGACCTTGATGTTACCCGCCGGGCTGATGTGATCGGTGGTGATCGAGTCGCCCAAGATGGCGAGCGGCATCGCCTCGATGATGTCAGCCACCGGGGCCGGTGCCATCGTCATGCCATCGAAATAGGGTGGATTGGCGATATAGGTGCTGCCCGCGCGCCAGAGGTAGGTCTCTGATCCGGTCACATTGATCGCCTGCCAGTGCTTGTCCCCCTTATAGACGTCAGCATAGCGGGCGCGGAACATTGAGCGGTCAAGGCAGCTTGTCATGGTTTCCGACACCTCCTCGTTGCTGGGCCAGATGTCCTTGAGGTAAACCGGATTGCCTGCGGTGCTGGTGCCGATTGGCGTGGTGACGAAATCTTCGATAACCGTGCCTTTGAGCGCATAGGCAACCACCAGCGGCGGCGAGGCGAGGAAGTTTGCCCGCACGTCTGGCGAAACCCGGCCTTCAAAATTGCGGTTGCCCGAAATCACCGAGGCGGCGACGATGTTATTGCCGTTTATCGCCGCGCTGATCGGCTCAGCCAGTGGGCCTGAGTTACCGATGCAGGTGGTGCAGCCATAGCCGACGAGGTTGAAACCAATTGCGTCGAGATGTTCCTGAAGGCCCGCTTTGACGAAGTAATCGGTCACAACCTGGCTTCCCGGTGCGAGGCTGGTCTTGACCCACGGCTTGGGCTTGAGCCCCAGTTCATTGGCCTTTTTCGCCAGCAGACCGGCGGCAACCATCACGCCGGGATTCGACGTGTTGGTGCACGATGTGATCGCGGCGATCACCACGTCGCCATCGCCAATATCAAAATCGCGACCTTCAACCGCGACGCGGGTTTGCGCCTTCTGATAGGTTTCAATCAAGTCCTTGTTGAACACATCATCGACCTGCGTGAGCGCAACCTTATCCTGCGGGCGCTTTGGCCCCGCGAGCGACGGGACGACCGAGCCCATATCGAGTTCGAGGGTGTCGGTGAAAATCGGATCGGCGACGTCGGGCTCGATCCAGAAGCCCTGTTGCTTGGCATAGGCTTCTACCAGCGCAATCTGGTCTTCCTCGCGGCCTGTCAGGCGCAAATACTCGAGCGTCTTGTCATCGATGCCGAAGAAGCCGCAGGTCGCGCCGTATTCGGGTGCCATATTGGCCAAAGTTGCGCGATCAGCCAGGCTGAGCGCGGCAAGGCCGGGGCCGTAATATTCGACGAACCGCCCAACCACGCCCTTGGCGCGCAGCATCTGCGTGGCGGTCAGCACCAAGTCGGTGGCGGTGATCCCTTCCATCAGCTTGCCGGTCAGCTTGAAGCCGACCACTTCGGGGATCAGCATCGACACCGGCTGGCCGAGCATCGCCGCCTCCGCCTCAATCCCGCCAACACCCCAGCCGAGTACGCCAAGGCCGTTGATCATCGTGGTGTGGCTGTCGGTGCCGACGCAGGTATCAGGATAGGCGACCAGTGCGCCGCTCTGATCCTTCGATGTCCAAACGGTTTGCGCGATATTTTCAAGGTTCACCTGGTGGCAAATGCCGGTGCCGGGGGGAACCGCATAGAAATTGGTAAGGCTTTTTGATCCCCATTTGAGGAAATCATAGCGCTCCATATTGCGATGGTATTCGATCTCGACGTTTTCTTCGAAGGCCTTTGCGTGGCCGAATTCATCGACCATCACCGAGTGATCGATCACTAGATTGACCGGGACCAGCGGGTTGATCTTGCTGGTATCGCCGCCAAGCTTTGAAATCGCATCGCGCATCGCCGCCAAATCAACCACGCAAGGCACGCCGGTGAAATCTTGGAGCAGCACGCGCGCGGGACGGTATTGAATTTCGTTCGACGATTCGCGCGGGTTGTTCTGCCAGTCGGCAACCGCTTGAATATCAGCGGTGGAAACGGTGAAGCCGCCATCTTCAAACCGCAGCAGGTTTTCGAGCAGAACCTTCATCGAGAACGGCAGGCGGCTGACATCGCCGATCTTTTCGCTCGCCTTGGCCAGCGAGTAATAGGCATAATCTTTGCCCCCCACCGAAAGCGTTGAACGTGTGCCGAGCGTATCCTGTCCGACCTGAGTCATACCGCATGTTCCCCTGATGCTGGAGCCCTGCTGGACGCACCCTTTCGCAGGTGCAGCAGAGCCAATCGTCGGCGCTGCCGATGCTCGCTTGCGGCTGCGCCGTCAAGGGGTGGATAGCGCGGAAATCGCGCGAATTGGCTACTTAACCCGCCACGCTTGGCTCCGCCTGCCGCGCGCCAATCCAGCTCCCGGCGACAATGAGCGCTACGCCGCCGATCGTCGCGGCCGAAAGTCTCTCACCAAACCACAGCCAGCCCATCAGCGCCGCCCAAACAAAAGCGGTGTATTCAAGCGGCACCAGCGTCTGCGCTTCGGCGCGGGCATAGGCCCAGGCGAGCAGCATCAGAGAAATCGTCGCGAGCAGCGCGGAGGCAGCAATATCGCCCCACTCGGCCCCTTGCGGCGCTATCCATAGCAAGGGAAAGAACGGGAGCAGGGTGAGCGTGACAAACAGGTTCTGAAACACCGCAACTTCATCAGGCGATGCCAGCTGCGCCTGTTTGCGCTGGAGCACGAGGTTCCAGGCATAAAGCACGGCGGAGAGCAGGATCGCTGCAATCCCGCGCCCAGCCTCTCCCTGCATATCCGCAGCGCCCATCCTTTCAGCCGCGATCACCGCGACTCCGGCAAACCCCAACAGCGAGGCGACTATGGACTTGCGCTGGATAGTCTCCCCCAGCGTCACCGCCGCCAGATAGAGCGCGATCAAAGGTGCGATGAAGCTGAGCGCCATGCCCGGCGCCATCGGGGTGCGCACGAGGCCATAGAAAAACGTCGTCGCCATGCCTGCGCCAACCACCCCGCGCAGTGCGTGGAGCCGCAGCACCTTGGCCGCTGGCACCCGCCCGCCGCGCAAGCGCCAGATCACCGCGATGATTGATCCCGCCAATACCGAACGCACCAGCATCGCGCTGTAGACCCCGCCCGCCATTCCGGCGCGCTTCATCAGCGCATCCATCACCGAAAACAGCGCGATGGCGAGCACGGTGGCGGCGATTGGCAGTGTGGTGTGGTGGCGGTCCATCGCCTGACCATAGGTTGCGCGCCGCGCCGCGTCACGCAGGAGCGGGCAATTCATCCCCGCGAAAGGCGTCGTGGTTGATGGACGGCGGCGAAACGGGCATTGGGGGCAGAGCACCCGCGCGAAACCCGCCGCCGCGTGTCTGAAAATATTGCAGGATATTGACTATGTCGTTGAATATGTTTCGGTTGATGGGTTCAGGCGCGGCGCTGGCTTTTGCGGCTGCGACTTTTGTGACCCCGGCGGCTGCCGCGCCGACCATCCCCGCGCCAACGATGAAGTCCGCGCCGGTATCGACCGCGCAGCCAGCAACTCCGGCACCAGTACCCGCTGTGGTCGCCACACCGGCTGCCACGACCACCGACGCGCCAATCGTGCCGATCATTCCGCCAATCCCGCGCGATACGCCGCTCGCCGCGCCGATTATGCACTGGCCAGCCGCCGATGCCCGCACCTTATTGGAAGTGATCAAGACCATCGACAACGAAGGGCTAATCCCGGCGGACTACAAGCCCGAAGCGCTCGAAGCGGCACTTGTCGCGGGCGAAGGGCCCGATCTCGATACCGCCGCGAGCACCAGCTTTGCCTGGCTGGTTGAGGATCTGCGCGATGGCCGCACGCCAATGAAGGCGCGGCTGCAATGGTTCGCCTTTGATAAAGACCGCGATGTTTATCCGACCGACAAGGTGATGGCCGCCGCGCTAGATAATCATGACATTGCCGGCGCGCTGTTCGCGCTTGATCCGACATATCCTGACTATGCCCTGCTGCGCGAAACGTTGGCGCAGACGCCCGAAACGTCGGTCAAGGTGCGCGATTCGATCCGCGCCAATATGGACCGCTGGCGCTGGTTCAGCCGCGATCTTGGCGAATTTTATCTAATGACCAATATTCCCGAGTTCCAGCTAAGGCTAGTGCGCAAGGACCGCATCGTTCGCACCTATCGCACAATCGTCGGCAAGCCGGGCAAAACAGCAACGCCGCAGCTTGCTGAACTGGTGCAAGGCGTGATCTTCAACCCGACCTGGACCGTGCCGCAGTCGATCGTCGTCGGCGAAGGGCTCGGCACCAAATATGGCAGCGTCGCCGCGGCCAAGGCAGCAGGCTATGCGATGACCAAATCAGCCGATGGCACGATCACCATGGTGCAGCAGCCCGGTCCGGCCAATTCGCTCGGCTTCGTCAAGCTCGACATGCCCAATGCCCATGCGATTTTCCTCCACGACACACCGAGCCGGGGGCTGTTTGTGAAGGATTTTCGCGCGCTCAGCCACGGCTGCGTGCGCACCGAGGGGATTAAAACGCTGGCTATTGCGCTGGCCATGATTGGCGGCGGCAAAACTGCTGATGAGGCGGCTTTGATTAGCGATTCGCGCAAGTACACCCGGGTGCCGATGGATAAGCGCCAGATGCCGGTTTACATCGGCTATTTTACCATGGCGCAATCCATCGACGGGCTACTCAAGCCGTTCGCCGATATTTATGGGCGCGATAATGTTGTGGTCGCCAGCTTCGCCGCCCCGCGCGCGCTTAAAACTGGGCAGCGGATGATTGACGAGAAGGTTGTAGCGATTGCTGAACCGGGGGTTTAACCCTCACCAATCCGGTCAGCGAACAACAATCGCCCGCCCGAAAGGTGCCACAGCGCCTCGTTGAACTGATCGGGGGCCATGGCGAAGCAGCCTTCGCTGCGGCCCAGTTTGCCGTATTTTTCAATCCATGTCGGCGAAGCATAGGCGGCGGGGTGCATGACAATCGCGCGGTCTAGCGCGGTGCTGTTATCGCCATCGAGCCCGAGCAGGCGGATCGAGGTGCCGTATTTGCCGTGATACCATTCGGCAGTAAGGTAGGCCCCGCGCGAGGTTGCTTCTGAGCCAACAACGTTAGAGAAATTCTTGAGCCAGCCGTCATGCTCATGGTCCGATCCGCGCCCATGGGCGACGTAGAACGAGCGGATCGTGCCGTTTTCAAGATTGGCAAAGTGAAAGCGAGGCAGCGACGAAGGCCGGGCGAAATCGGCCACGCCGACAATATTCCGCCGCCAAACCTGAGAACCGGCCTTTTCAATCTCACGCTGGGCAAGGCCAAGAACCTTGCGGTTATAGGCCGGATCGGGCGCGGCATAGGTCGGCAGCAGCGGCGACGCCGTCTCGGCGGAGATCAGCGGCTCGCTGGTCTGGCCGAAAGTCTTGTCGAACTCGCTGCGCAAAGGCTCCACCTGCGCGGCACCTGCGAACGCGCGCGCGGGCAGCGTGAGCGCAGCGCCCAAGGCTAAACCCCCAGTCAGGATGCGGCGTCGGTCCATTGGCCCCTTCATAACACACCGTGCTAAGCCAAGCGATGAACGAGTCGCCAAGATTATGCGGCGAACAGGGGTGGAGCAGCGGCAGAACGCGCTATTTCGGGAAATTCAACTCCCCGCGAGCGCCTTCAAGGCTGCGCCATCGACGCGCATCAGCGTCCATTCGTCCATCGCTGCTGCGCCCAGTTTGCGGTAAAAGCCAATTGCCGACGAGTTCCAATCGAGCACCGACCATTCAAGCCGCGCGCAGCCGCGTTCGGTGGCGAGCTGCGCGAGATGCCCCAGCAAGGCGCGCCCCAGCCCGGCCCCGCGCGCCTCTGGCCGCACGAACAGATCCTCCAGATAGATCCCCGGCCGCCCCTCAAAGGTCGAGAAATTGTGAAAGAACAGCGCGAAGCCGTGCGCCGCACCATCCACTTCGCCGATTACCA
Source organism: Novosphingobium sp. (assembly GCA_043758655.1). GTDB lineage: Bacteria > Pseudomonadota > Alphaproteobacteria > Sphingomonadales > Sphingomonadaceae > Novosphingobium. The sequence continues at coordinate 10,484 of JAYVNC010000197.1, read as the reverse complement.
CTTCGGCCATCGGGTGAATGCCGAACAGATAGGCCTCAAGCATGCCCTCATCAAACCGCACGGCGTGTGAAAGCCGCTCGTATTCGGCGAGATCGCGGATCAATTGGGCGATCAGCGGTAGGTCGGCAGGGGTGGCGGCGCGAATGGAAAGGGTCATAGCTGCCGCCTTAGCCGCAGCAGCGCGCTAGCTCAATTGTGACTGATCACCATCTTGTCGCCTTCAAGCTCAACCTTGCCCAGCTTGCGAAGCATCGACTGGCCGAGCAGGTTGGTTTCGAGCCCCTGCGCAACGATCACCTCAACATCGGTGAACGGCCGCCCAGCGATTTCCATCTCTTTGACGACATAGCGCGCGCCCATGCCTTCACCCGATGCGGTTTGCAGCATCGGCTGGAACGTTCCGGGGTCAACCGAGAGCCCCGCATCCTGCGCGGTTTCGAGCGTGAGCGCGATGACATCGGCGCCGGTATCGACGAGAAATTTCGAACTCAGCCCGTTGACCTTGCCGTTGATGCGGAACTGCCCGCTCGAATCGCGGTGGATGATGGTGTCTTCCCCCGGTGCCTGATCGTCGGCGAATTTGGCAACGTGCGCGCTGGCAAGCTTTTTTACCGGTGCCTCTGCGCCAACAGAATCAGCCGCCGGGCTCATCCCCTTGGCGATCAGGCCAAGGAAAAACACCGAGGCTATTGCGGTTACCATCAGACGGTTCATGCCGCCCTGCCTATCGCCAAGGTGTTAGGATTTTACGAATGCGGGGACGGGCTATGCCGCCGCTTCCAGCTCCGCCGCCTTAGCCTCAACCAGCGACACGATGTGATCGAGCATCTGCGCGCTTTCGACGTGGTGATCGGTTACACCCGAAAGGTAGACCATATGCTTGCCGTTGCCGCCGCCGGTGATGCCGATGTCTGTCTCGCGTGCCTCACCGGGGCCGTTGACCACGCAGCCGAGCACCGAAAGCGACATCGGCGTTTTAATGTGGCTAAGCCGGGCTTCGAGCGCCTCGACCGTGCGGATCACGTCGAAGCCTTGGCGGGCGCATGAGGGGCAAGACACCACCCGTACGCCGCGCGTCCGAAGCCCCAGTGATTTGAGTATTTCAAACCCGACGCGCACTTCTTCCTCAGGCTCGGCGGAGAGCGAGACGCGGATGGTGTCACCAATCCCGGCCCACAGCATATTGCCGATGCCGATGCTTGATTTGACCGTCCCGCCGATCAGTCCGCCAGCCTCGGTCACGCCCAAATGCAGCGGGCAATCGACTGCGTCTGCCAGCTGCATATAGGCGGCGACGGCGAGGAACACGTCGCTGGCCTTCACCGCGACCTTGTATTCGTGAAAATCGTGGTCCTGCAACAGCTTGATATGATCGAGCGCCGATTCTACCAGCGCTTCGGGGCAGGGTTCACCGTATTTTTCGAGCAGGTCTTTCTCAAGACTGCCCGCGTTGACCCCGATGCGTATCGCACAGCCATTGGCCTTGGCCGCGCGGACCACCTCAGCGACGCGTTCGCTGGAGCCAATGTTGCCGGGATTGATTCGCAGGCAGGCGGCCCCGGCATCGGCAGCTTCGAGCGCACGTTTATAGTGAAAATGGATGTCAGCAATGATCGGCACCTGCGCCGCGCGGACGATTTCGCCCAAGGCTGCCGTGCTCGCCTTATCGGGGCAGGAGACGCGGATCAGATCGGCCCCGGCATCCTCACACCGGCGGATCTGATCGATCGTCGCGCGCGCGTCTGATGTCAGCGTGTTGGTCATGGTCTGCACGGTTATCGGCGCATCGCCGCCCACGGGGACGGCACCCACCATGATCTGGCGGCTTACGCGGCGGGTAATATCGCGCCAGGGACGGATCGAGGTCATGGGCGGCGATATAGGCGTGCTAGAGCCGCTTCGCAAAGAGGAACTCCTCATCGAGCTGTTCGCCCACGCGGAAAGTGATGTCGGCGACCTTTTCAAAGGCATAGCGCGCATAGAATTTCTGCGCGCCGAGGTTGCCACTCCACACCGATAACTGCACTTCATCCGCGCCGCGCGTTTCAAACTCGGCCATTGCCCAATCCATCAATGCAGTGCCGATACCGCCGCCCATCTGCCCCGGCGCGGTATAAAGCTGTTTGAGTTCGAGCACTTTGGTCCCCCGCGCATATTCAGGGAACCCGCAGGTCAGACCGATTTTGCAATAGGCCGCCAGCGCCCCCTCGCGCTCCGCCAGCCGGTAAAGCCGCGCGGGATTGGCCAGCTCGGCAGCAATCGCGCGCTCTGACATCGCCTCTTCGAGGAAATCGGTGAGGTCTTTGGCCGAATACATATGCCCGAATTTGCTTACAAAACTGTCGGTAGCGAGCCGCGACAGCGCGGGAACATCCGCCTGGGTTGCGGCGCGAAGGGCGATTTGATTCATAGGTCTTTGCTCATAAACACGCTGAAAGGATCTTCGCTGTATTCGGCGAACGGGCCACACAGGGTGAACCCGTGGCTGAGATAGAGCCCCCGCGCCGGCAGAAATGGATCGGTCGAACCCGTTTCAAGGCTAAGCTTGGTTAGCCCGCGCACCTGCGCCATAGCGATCAGGTGGAGCAACACCGCCTTGCCCACACCCTTGCCGCGATAATCGGGATGCGCGCGCATCGATTTGATCTCACCGTGCTGCGTATCAATCTGCTTGAGCGCCCCGCAACCAGCAAGGTTTGGCCCGTGCCATGCCGACCAGAACGTAACATCCTCCGCCCGCAATCGCTCGGCTGGCATGGCGTGAACGCTCCTGGGCGGTGACCACGCGTGCATCTCACCCAGATGAAAGCGCAGCAGCGCCTGAACCTCGGCCCCGGTAAGGTCATCTTCAATGAACTGTAGAGCGCCGAACATCTCCGCGCTTGTGCAGAGGCTGATCGATTACCGCAAGCGTCCGCGCGCAGGTTTTTGCGGCCTTTTTCGCCAATAATTTGAGGCTTGACGGTGCGGAAAGCGAGGCGCAGCTTCTGTGCAGGCTTGGGGGGACAAGGACGGATCGTCCAGAACCTTAAGCGCGTGGGTGAGCGTGGGCCATTTCCGGCTTTGCGGGGTCGCACCGCAATGAACTAGGGGTAAATATTCATGAATATTCTTCGTCGCGCGGCGCTGGTCGCCGCACCGCTTTGCCTTGTATTTGCTATGCCTGCCGCCGCGCAATCCGATCCGTTTGTCGGTGGGGAATTCGTCGAGGTTACTGGCGTTACGCTCGATGACGGACATTACCTTGACTATGCCACATTCCTCGGCGGGTATTATAAGGCCCAGGAAGAATACGCGGTAAGCCAAGGCTGGGAAACCAGCTGGGAAGTGCTGGCCAATGTCCACAAGCGCGCAGGGGAGCCCGATCTTTACCTGATCCGCCGCTATAAAAACATGGTGGACGGAGCCGAATCTGATCGGCGCGACACGATGGTGCGCGAACATGTCAAGATGACCGACGCACAAATGGCAGCAGCGTCGGGCGACCGCGCCAAGTTCCGTCATATTCAGGGAACGACACTGCTTCAGGTGATGAAGCTGCGCAAATAAGACTTAGGTGTTGGCGGGTCAGGTCTTAGCCCTGATCCGCCAGCCTAACCACTCTTCCTACGCGCGCGGGCTTGGGCATAATAGGCCTCCAGAAAGGCGCGTTCTTCGCCTTCCATCGCAGCGCGGCCAATCTTGGCGCAGATCGCGGCGTGGACGGTGACGAACTGATCGCGCTGGTTATCGCCCAGCACCCGTTCCAGCTTGCGCAACTGCGGCTCGCCATAGACTGACAGTTCGGCTTCGCTGAAGTGGAACTTGGCGCTTCGCTCCCACTTGTCCGCCTTGCGCACGCCCAGCCGCATCCCGCCTTCAAGCCGCGCCCGAAGCTGGGTGTAATAGGCATCGAGGAAGGCCTGTTCATCGCCCGCCCCGGGATCCCAGCCAATCTTGCGGCAGATCGCATCCTGCACCGCGGCCATCGCCTCGTGGCGTCCTTCGCGCAACACCCGCTCAAGCGTCTGCAATTCGTATTCGCCGTAAGCTGCCAGATCCTTTTCGCCAAAGCGGTAGGCGGTTCCGGTGGCAGTGCTCAGCCCGCCGCGCGCCGAATTGCCGAGCGACATTGCTTCAAGCAATTTGCTGCGCGGCGCCTCCACCACCCAGGTTCCAGCGATCAGATCGCCCGCGCGCAGCGCGTCGCGGTTAAAGAACGGAAACAGCGCAAAGAGCAGGAACCATGCGGCGGCGGCGATCCCGGCGGCACCCATATCGCCGCCGCTGGCTGCGGATAGGAAGCTCAGCGGTAGGAACAGTTCGATATCGCGCAGCAGATTGCGCGCCAAAATCATTTCGGGCGTCAGCCGTCCGCCATCGCGCGATGCGACCCGGATACCAAGCATGCGCTTGCCGAGTGTTGCGCCGCGCGGGCCGAGTTCAAAAAACATGAAATAACCGTTGCGGAACAGAAACATCATCGCCATCCAGATGATTGCGAGGAACTGTACCGCTTGGCTGGCGGCATCCTTTTGCTTGATGCGCTCTTCCAAGTGCAACACGCCGCCGAGCACATAAATGAGCAACAAGGTGGTGGCGAGAATCAGCACACCGATAATCACCAGATCAACCACCAGCGCGCCGAACCTTGCGCCGCGGCTCGCCACGGTGAGGTTGAGGCCAATCCCTTCGGGCGTCACCAAGAGACGGCGGCGGCCCGCCTCATGCCGCATCACCGCCGCGCTCATCGCTGCACCTTTGGGTCGCGTCGAAAGGCATAGAAATAGCCGAGCCAGATAACCAGCATCGAACTGCCGACGGTTAGCCGCGCTTGCGTGGTATCGATCAGCTGGCGGGCGAACCCTTCGAGCATCGCGGCGACTACCAGCATCAGCACCACCCCGGTCATCACTGCCGCCGCGCGCTGTCCCGCCTCGCGCACCGATTGCATGACGCCGCTGGTGCCGGGAAAGGCAATCGAACGGCCAACGTGCAGCCCCGCCGCCCCCGCGAGCAGAATCGCGAACAATTCAGTTGTGCCGTGGACCGAGAGCCAGCCGACCAGATCGAGCGTCAAGCCTTTACCGTGATAGAGCCACAACAGCGCGCCCATCGTCGCGGTGTTTTGCACCAGAAGCAGCAGCGACGGGATGCCGAAGGCAAAGCCCAGCGCAAAGGCGAGGATTGATACCTGCGCATTGTTGCTGAACAGATAGGTGGCGAACACCGACAGCGCCTCCTCGTCCTTATGGCCGAACAGCGTGGCTTTGAGCGCATCATGGCTCGCGCCGGGTACGCGGCTATCCAAAAATTGGCTGGGGACGAGGCTGAAATACCAATCGGGATCGTGGCTGACGAGCAGGTATCCTGCGACCGTGCCTGCGACCATCACGGCAAAGGCGATCAGCACATCGAACCATATGCCCCGCACCGCCGCTGACCAGCCGCCGCCAAGGAAACGACGCAGCCACGCGGCAAAGCCGGTGCGCGGGCCATAGACGAGGAACCAGGCGCGCTGCACCAGCCCATCGAGATAGGCGAGCGTCGCGGCATCGAGCGAAGTTTCACGCGCCACCGAAAGGCTTGAGGCGACGGTGCGGTACAGTACCGGTAGCGCCAGCAGATCCTCATCGGAAATCTTGCGCAGGCGGCCCGATTCCATGCGTTTGACGATGGCTTCCAGCCGGTTCCAATCGCCCTCCCGGTCTTGCCGGAAACGGTCCGAGCGTAGCGCGGCGGCGGTGATCGCTGCCTCCTCGACGGCGGCCTTGCGGTTAAACAGGTTGATGCCAAGTGCCATCAGCCGATCCTCCCCGCGCGCTTGATCGCCAGATAGGCGTCGATCAGGCGGATGCCGATATGGCCATAGGGTGCTTCGATCACCTCGACCCCCGCCTGCCGCAGCCGGGTGTGCACCAATGCCCGCTGGCGCAGCAGGCCATCGGCGCTAACCGCCATGGCGAGATCAGACATCGCATCGGGCGGCGCGGCGGCGAGGCCTTCAAGCTCCTCATCAGCCATGGTCACAAACAGAACCATGTGCCGCTTGACCAGACGCGCGACGCTTTCCACCATCAGTTCGGCGCTGGTCGGGTCGGTGAAATCGGAGAACACGATAATCAGTGAGCGGCGCTGCAGCCGCCCGGACAGCGTCGCCAGTGCAAGGGTGAAATTGGGTTCTTGCGCGCAGTAATCCAGCCCGACGGCAGCTTCTTGCAAGCGGCGGAAATCGCGCGGGTTTGAAACGAACGGCGTTGCCAGTTCGGGCCTTGCGGCAAATCCGAACAGCGACACGCGGTCCCCGCCTTTGAGCGCGACATAGGCGGTGGCGAGCGCGGCGGAAACCGCGCGGTCAATACGCGGCTGCCCGGCAATCGGCTCGCACATTGCCTGCCCGCAATCGAAGGCGAAGACGATCTGGTTGTTGCGTTCGGCCTCATATTCCTTGGCATAGAGCTGCGAATGGCGGGCCGAGCTTTTCCAATCGATCCGCCGCCGGTCCATCCCCGGCTGATAGTCAGCGAGCGCCTCAAACTGGGTGCCTTCACCGCGCATCCGCCGCGCGACCATGCCGAAGCTCGAATCGCGCAGGAACGCCTGAAGCGCGGGCGAGCGGATCGCGCTGAGATTAGGCCAAACGCGCACCGGCACATCGGTTTCGATCATCCTCTGCTGCGCGCCGAGGCCGAGCGGCCCTTGCCAGCGCAGCCACACGCGCGACAGCGATCCGCTGCCGCGCCGCGACGGGGCGAACGCGCTCTTGCCCTCAAGCGCCCCGGTGCCAGGATCGCGCGCCAAAGTGAGATCGAGCCTGCCCCCGGGAGCAAGGCGCGGGTCGAGTTCGATTGAGGCTTGAACCTTGCTCGCGAAACCTCCAGCGATATCGGCGAGAACTATCGCCTCGGCTTGTTCACCCACTTCGCAATCATTCGGCGCGATCACCCGCAAGTCTTCAAACCGCCCAGCCAGCGTGGCATCGACCAGCACCAAGAGTAGCAGGAGCACGGCCAGCGCAGGCGCGGCAATCCATGCTGGCGGCGCGGCAGAGGCGATTATCAGACCTATTGGCGCAAGCAGCGCGATCAACAGCGCCGCCCGCTGGGTCGGGACAATGCCTGAAGCGCTGAAGGGCAGGCGGAGTTTCAAGGGAATTGCGGCCCGGGTTGTGCGCGTGCTTCGACAGGCTCAGAATGAGCAGGGTTGGGGAAATAGGATTTAATAAAAGTTCCGCTCATGCTGAGCTTGCCGAAGCACACGCGCAACACCCGCCCCGCCCGCATCACCGCGGCGCCTCAGTCTGCTCAACCAGCCCGGCCACCAGAGCTTCCACCTGCTTGCCCTCAATCTCAGCGGCAGGAGACAGCATCAACCGGTGGCGCAGCACAGTGGTGGCGAGCGCCTTCACATCATCGGGCACCACATAATCGCGCGAATCGAGTGCGGCGCGGGCGCGGGCGGCGTTGGCCAGCAGCACCGCAGCGCGAGGGCTGGCTCCGGCAGAAAGATCGGGGCTATCGCGCGTCGCGCGGATTAGCCGGACGACATAATCAATGATCGATTCGGCAAGCTTGATACCCTTCACCGCCTGCGCGGCGGCGTTCAGCTGGGCCGCGTCTGTAACCTTGCCAATGCCGAAATCGACCGGGCGTGCCGGGCCGGCGCGTTCACCAAACCGCGCGACAATGCGCGCCTCTTCGTCAAGGCTGGGGTAGGGGATCAGCAGCTTGAACAGAAACCGGTCCAGCTGGGCTTCGGGCAGCGGATAGACGCCTTGGCTCTCAATCGGGTTCTGCGTCGCCACGACCATGAAGTGCGCGGGCAGCTCATGCGCCTTGCCGTCGAGCGTTACCCGGCGCTCCTGCATCGCCTCAAGCAGCGCGGCTTGGGTTTTGGGCGGGGTGCGGTTGATTTCGTCGGCCAGCAGCAGATCGCAGAAGATCGGCCCGCGCGTGAGGGTGAACTGGCTGGTCTGGAAATTAAACAGGTTGGAGCCCAAAATATCCCCCGGCATCAGATCGGGGGTGAACTGGATGCGCCCGAAATCGAGGCCCAAGGCCCCGGCAAAGCATTGCGCCAGCAGCGTTTTGGCGGTGCCCGGTGGGCCTTCCAATAGCACATGCCCCTGCGCCATCAGCGCCACCAGCATGGCGTCGACCGTCTCGGTCTGGCCGACAATCGCCTTGGCCACTTCGGCGCGGATCGCTTCGGCGAGCCTGCCTACGTCTTCAAGCGGCATGGGTGCTGGGGTGCTCATCGGGTCAAAGTCCTTTCAACATCTTGGAGCGCCTGTCCGGCGCGTAGCAGTTCGGCGGGGCGTCTTGCACCGCGCAGGTCAGAGGCAATGCGAGAAAATGGTTTGGCTTGCGGGTCACGGGCGGCGAGCGCCCGGTCAATCGCCGCTTCGGTGCGTTCAGGATCAGCCTGCCGGGGGAGCGCCAGCGTGCGCGCCAGCCGGTCTCGCACCAGCGCGGCATAGGGCGCGGCGAGCAGGTGCATCCGGCCCGCGCGACGGATAAGCCCCGCGGAATTGGCGACCAGCGCCGCCTTGCCAAACGCGATCACGCGGCCCTGCCTCAGCGGCGGACCGAACCGGCGAAACGCGCGCCACCCGGCCACCAGCGCGGCGAGCAACAGGCACAGCGTCGCGGCAAGAAACGGCGGCTTGAAAGCGAGCGTGAGCAGGTTGGGCGCGCGTTTGAAGCCGTTGAGCGTCATGTCAAAGTTGATCGTTGCTGATGTCTGCCCACCCTGCGCCAGCCGCACCAGTTCCAGCGCCACCTTCGCGCGGTTTTCATCGGCCATGCCCCAGTTGTTGAGCAGATCGGGCTCGTCAACGATCACCAGCGGGAACAGCGATGTGTCCGCCTCTTCGTCTTCCGCTGCGCCATCGTTGCCCGCCGCGTGGACCAGATGCGGATAGACGCCGTGATCGTTCCAGTATCCTGCGAGCAAATTGCCATCGCCGCCGATCACCAGCGGCACAATAAATTGGCTGCTATCAAACTGGATGCGCGGATCGGGTAGATTGCCCGTCTCGCCCAGTCCGCTCCAGGAAACAGGCAGGCGCTTTTTAACCTCGTTCTGGTTCTTATCATTGGCGCTTGAGCCGACGCTAAGTTTGTATTGTCCCAAATCCTTGAGCCAATCGGGGCCGTGCGTTCCCTCTAACTGCACCCAGCCATCCTTGGCCTTTAACTGGGCCGCCTTTGCCGGAAAGGCTTGCCACTTGGGCAGAATTAGCAGTGTCGGCCCGATGGTGCGCCGGTCCTGAATGATCGTCTCAAGCGCCTTGCCGCCCGTCCACATCGGCGGGGTCAACACCACCAACCCCGGATCCTTAAGCAGCGGGATCGATTGCGCACGCCGCACCGTGTGGCCTTGCCGCTCTAGCATTTCAGCCAGCGCGGCATAGCCGGTCAGCCCCTTTGATCCGACGTGGCCCTCACCATTGTTGGTTGACCCTTGCGTCATCCCGGCACCGATCATCCACAGCAGCGCGATGAACACGCCCACGCCGAACAGCACCATCGCGAGCACCACCTTTGGGCTGAAGGGATTGGTTCCGGCGGCGACCGGGGCATTGACGGAAACCGCGCTCACCGGCCAATCTCTACCAACGCGAAGTCGGCATAGGCGGCGCGCGCGCCCAGCCAGTCCGACAGATTCAGTGGGACCAGCGCGAACCGGCTGCGCTCAACCTGCCGGGCGATCAGCGTAAAAGTGGTGCGCGCGCGATCAGGCAAGTCCGCGTGCACGGCAATTTCGCGCGATGTGCTCGCCGGGTGCACCCAATCGGGCTTGCTGGCGGCGATCTGGCTCACCGAGCGCGACAGCAGCAGATGCGCGGCTTCGTCAAAGCGGCCCTCGCCCGCAAGCCGGTCAGCATCTTCGAGTAGCGCCATTGCCGCCGCGTGTTCGGGCACCCAATCGGCCTCGGCTTGTGCCGAAGACTTGCGCCGCGCTTCGAGCAAGGGCGCGACAATCCGCCAGATTAGCAAGGCCGCTGCGAGCGCCGCCAGCCCGATCAAAATGTACGATAGCACCCCCCATGAAAGGCCGATCAATTCGCCAATCGGCTCCAACAATTTGCGCAGGAAACGGCCGAAAGCTGCGAGCCATTCGGGGGTTTGTGGGGGCGGATCAGGCTTGAATTCCGTGGGGGCGAACTGGATCGATTCATCGGCGCGAATCGCGCGCCAAGCGCTGGCCGCGTCAGCAGTTTTCGCCCCCTGTTCTGCAACCTTACCGACACTCACAATCGGGTGGTGCCATGGCGGACGGGACAGCGCAAGCTAACCTCTGATCAATCCCATCGGATAGGTTCCCAGCACCCGCATATCCTTGCAGTGAAAGGCCAATTCCTCCAACGCGAGATCAACCGCCGGATCGCCGGGCGCGCCGATGATGTCGGCATAGAACATCGTTGCCGAAAAACTCGCACCTTTTTGGTAGCTTTCGAGCTTGGTCATATTGACGCCGTTGGTCGCGAAACCGCCCATGGC
>JAYVNC010000196.1:0-4413 GCA_043758655.1 Novosphingobium sp. | reverse complement strand
CGATAGCACAACCGCCGCAGACACCTTTCAAGAACCAGCCCACGCTTGAAAATCTTGCGATCCTTGCCGGTATGCTGGCCGCGATCGACCCTGACCCGGCCGCGACTGGCAACCGGGCAGCTTGGCGCAATAGCATCTACGGGATCGCCGCGACCGGGTGGCCGCAGGCGTTCGAAATTGCGAAGCAATGGAGTGCCGCTGGCGATCTGTTCGATGAGCAGGACTTCTTGGGGGTCTGGGATAGCTACGATCCCGCCAGAGGTCGGGTTATTGGTTTCGGCACGCTGATGAAATACGCCAAAGAAGGCGGTTACAGCGGACCTTGGATGGAGCCATGTGCCGATCCGATCGTGGCTTGCGACACAACTACTGCGCCGGGACCGGCCCGGGGCCTAATCACGCTGGTGGCGTCAGACATCCAACCTGAACCCGTTGAGTGGTTGATCCCGGATGCCATTCCGCTCGGCACCTTGGTGGTCATCGGTGGCCAGCCCGGCCTTGGTAAGTCACAACTTGCCATCAAGCTCGCGGCCGCCGTAACCACAGGGCGAGGTTTGCCCGACGATGAACCCGTCGAACATGTAGGCAGCGTGATAATTCTCGCCAACGAGGATGATGCCGCGCGAACTATCCGCCCCCGGCTCGACGCCGCCGGGGCCGACCTGACCAAAGTTCACATCGTGCAGGGGGTGGTCCGTGGCTGATATGGACCTATTCCAGCTTGATCGAGACATTGCCGACCTTCGCTCAAAGGCTGAGGCTTTGGGTGATGTTCGCCTGATCATCATCGACCCACCCTCAGCATATCTTGGTGACAAGGTGGACGCTTATAAGGAATCCGACGTCCGCCGCGTACTGGCTCCACTGAGCCAACTGGCCCAGGATACCGGGGCGCTAGTGTTGCTGGTCGTGCACCTGAACAAGCGCACTGACGGTGGTGCTCAGCAGCGGTTTGGGGGGTCTACCGCATGGATCGCAGCGCCGCGCGCAGCCTTTCTGGTGACCGAAGATGAGGCCGAAAAACAGCGATACCTGATCCCGGTCAAAAACAATCTCGGCAACGACCGCAAGGGCTTTATGTACCGCATTTGCGAGAAGGTGCTGACTTACGGCGAACTGACCATTAAAGCCCCGTACATTGAATGGATGGGGGGCACCGAACGGGTTGCGTCAGACCTCTTAAACCCGCCAAGGGCCTCGAAAAGTTCAGTGGTTGAAGGGTCCAAGGAGTTCCTTCGCGGTGAACTGTTCAGCGGTTCGAAGCTCGTCAAGGAGTTGCAGGAAGCCGCGACTGGGGCTGGCATCAACTGGTCGAGCGTCAAGCGCGCCAGGTCGGAAATGATGATCAGCGCGGTCAAGACTGCTTTGGGGTGGCGCTGGTCGCTAATGCTTGGGGGTGACCATGGCTGAGTGGCATCAGAGCTTGAAGGGCAACTTTACCACGTTCGATTATGGCCATGCTTATACGGTTTTCCGCAACCGAGATAATCTATGGCAGGTAGCGCATCAAGAAGCATTTTCGCGCCAGATGTTTGAGTCGGTGGAAGAGGCAAAGTCGGCAGCTGAAAGCCATAGCCTTGGCATTGACGTGCTTGACTTCAGATCGCCTGAGCGCGGCTGGCAGGCGACTAAGCAGGGCGGCTTTTACCGCCGCGCCCGCGACGGCATCGATACCGTAAAACAGGCGAAGTCTGGTTCATGGTTCGCGACACACAACGGTGAACTGTTTGAGGGGTTGTGGTTTGACAGCCGGGAAGAAGCTCAAGCCTACCTCGACCGCAATTCTTGCTCCCCTTGACTCCTTGAGCTCAGAAATATATTATCGTTATATATCAGTAAATTGAGTAAATGGTTTAAGAAGCTCAAGGGAAGCAAGGGGTCAAGGGGAGCAACAATCCCACACAGGCACGGTTGAGCCTCTTGGTCGGCGAACAATGAACCACCAGCGAGATTGCCATGCCGACTGCCTATATCAACGATCTGAACAGGCTTTTGCAGGCTGAATCGGCTCACCATACCGGCAAGCCCGATCTACGCCAGCGCTTACTCGACTGGCACCAAAGCCTGCCCGAGATTAGCCGGAGCCGCGCCTTCGCCATGGTTGAGCTTGAGCAGGCGCTTGGCACTCAAGGTAAGTACCTGAGCCCGGTGCTGCTGAGCTTAGGGTGGCAGCGGAAGCGCAGATGGACGAGCCGGGGGCAGTTTCCTCGGTATTGGGTGCCCCCCTCGTCGTTGGCCGTCATCTAAGTTTATTCGTGTCCAGCAGAAATGCATTATAAAATAACGCACAAGGTATGCGTGTAGATCACGTAATTAAATAAAACATAAACAATTAAAAATATCAATCAATTGCGTTTATTTGTTCTACTACACAATAAATTTGCCTGAGCTTCTGCGTCCTCTCGATAAATAGGTGTTCTAAACCCTATTGGGGTCTTTGAAAATTTTGAAAGTTCTTGATCACGAACATACGAAGCATCCCAAGCTTTCATTTGGGAATCAACGCACTCCTTAACTGGGTTTGAACACCCCACCATCGGCAGTGCGATTACAAATATCCATAGCCTCTTCATGCTGCCCCCTTTCGAGCGCCTCAAACACTCTCAACGCCGCCAGTGCACGCATGTTGATCCAGTTTGGTGACATGCAATGCTCGCAGCAAAGCGCGCCGAGTCAAGCTACCCGTAACGTAACGATTGAACAGGGACCGTGCCAAGCGGTCAATTCCACTGTTGGCTAGGCGGACCAGGGCCCAAAGCATAACCGATGAACTCGCGTTACCAGTGCGGCTAAAGATAGCCGTGCCGCCGAACGGACTCGGGAACCAACTCAACGGTGCCTATAACTGGCTCAAGGCAGAGCTTGGGGCAGGCCAGTGGGCCGTCCACGCCCAGCCGGGCATCGGATGCGATACCGCCGCATTCTACTTCAGGACGGTCGAGGCGGCTGAGCTTTTCGTCAGGGCCTTCCCCAACCTGCGTCTAGCTGGTTGAGGCGCCGTTTTATGCTCGCGGATTTAAAGCGCTTAGATTTTAATGACTCAGGGACCACGCTAGATCAGTGATCCTTGGCGATCACTCCCAGCATCGGCTGCGGCTGACTTTACCGCATCGGCACGTGCCATCGGTAAGTCGAGCCGAGTGCCTGATAGAATCTCAGCAACGGTGATCACCTGCAACCGATCATCCTCGCGGTTGAGCAACGGGTGCTTGTATTTGCCCGCAGCGGCGATTTCGTCGCGCATCGCCTTGGTCGGGGGATCCATGGTGATAAGTATGCCGAACTCGGCCTGTTCGCGCTGTCGGTCGCTGTTCAGCGTCGCCAGCGTTGCACGATTAGCCCCGCCCGACTTGACCTGGAAGATCGCCTTGCCGTTTTCGCCCTTGTCCTTCAGGAAATAGGCGATTCCGTCGATCCCTGCATCAGCCCCCTTCTTCTCGTTGATGCGCGCCTGATTGTTCGAAAATGTCAGCACCGCCCATTTCTCGAATTCCTTGCGGGTCTTATCATCCTTGCGGTTGGCGAGCGCCGCAGCCGCGGCGATATCGCGCGGAACCCCATCGAGCAGGATATCAGCTTCGATAGCGGGCCAGTCAGCGGGATACTTGTCAGCCAGCCGCTTGAGGATCAGCGAGATCGACTGATAGGTGATATCGATGCCGATCCAACTGCGACCAAGCCGTTGCGCGACGGCGACAGTGGTGCCGCAACCGCAATAAGCGTCGAGCACAACATCGCCTTCGTTCGACGAAGCCTTGATGATGCGTTCGAGCAAAGCTTCAGGCTTTTGGGTGGGGTAGCCGAGGCGTTCTGCTGCTTGTGAATTGAGTGGTGTGACATCATCCCACAGGTTGCCAACAATCTCGCCAGGCTGCTCATCGAGGTAGCGAATTAGATACGGGGTCCCCGTCCTTGCCCAATGAATACGCCCACGCGCATCCAATGCTTCCACTTTTTCCCGAACCATTCGCCAGCCCCAAGGCGGGGTGAAACCCTTGTAGTCGTATGCAAGGTTTGGTCGCGGACCCATACTTGCAGATCGAATAATGTTGTCATGACGATAGTGCCGACCGTCCTTGTCGACATGCCGATAATGAGAGTTTTTGTAGCTTTCGGAATGGTCACCGTGTTGATTGTGCCAAGTGGTAGTCGTGGACTTTGAGTAAAAGAAAATAACATCTGTCTCGTGACTAAACCGCCCGCGCGTGTCCGAATGTGCGGTAGTTCGCTTCCAAACGATCTCATTTAGATAATCGCCCCCCTGACCGCAGAACACCGAGTCGAGCACCAGCTTGAGATAGTGCGATGCAGTGGGGTCACAGTGCAGGTAGAAGCTGCCGGTGGGCTTCAGCACACGATGAATCTCAACGATGCGTAGCGTCATGTGGACCAGATATGCAAGCAGTGAGCCGT
>JAYVNC010000195.1:0-4417 GCA_043758655.1 Novosphingobium sp. | reverse complement strand
CACGAACACCGGTTGTCCGGTGGAAATCCCCCCGGCAATCCCGCCTGCATGGTTGGTGAGGAAATCCGGGCCTTGATCGCCGGGCCGCATCGGATCAGCATTGCCCTCGCCTGAAAGACGCGCGGCGGTAAAGCCATCGCCAATCTCCACGCCCTTGACCGCGTTGATCCCCATCATCGCGCCTGCCAAATCAGCGTCAAGCTTGGCATAGAGCGGCGCGCCCCAGCCTGCGGGAACACCCACCGCCTCGCATTCGACCACTGCGCCGACCGAGGAGCCGGAAAGCCGCGCATCATCAACGATCTTTTCCCACCGCACCGCCGCCTTGGCATCGGGGCAGAAGAACGGGTTGTTGGCCACTTCGGCGAGATCGAAATTCGCGGGATCAATTCCATCGCCGCCGATTTCAGAAACCCATGCGCGGATCGTCACCTCAGGGATCACCCGCCGGGCCACCCCGCCTGCTGCCACCCGGCTCGCAGTTTCCCGCGCCGAACTGCGCCCGCCGCCGCGGTAATCGCGAAAGCCGTATTTGGCATCATAGGCATAGTCGGCGTGGCCGGGGCGGTAAGCCTTGGCGACCTCAGAATAGTCCTTCGATCGCTGGTCAACATTGTCGATCATCAGACTGATCGGGGTGCCGGTGGTCTTGCCTTCGAACACGCCTGAAAGGATACGCACCGCATCGGGTTCCTGCCGCTGGGTGGTGAATTTTGATTGGCCGGGCCGCCGCGCATCGAGGAACGGCTGAAGGTCGGCCTCAGACAGGTTTAGCCCCGGAGGGCAACCATCCACCACGGCGCCAATCGCCGGCCCATGGCTCTCGCCCCAGGTGGTGAAACGCAAAAGGTACCCGAAGGAGTTGATGCTCATGCGGCGGCTTTGTCGCGGAATGAGGGAAAAGTCTATGGGGCCGGTGCGGCGCGCGTCCTTCGACAGGTTCAGGATGAGCGGCGTAGGGTCATAGTAAAATCAAAAACCTCGCTCAGCCTGAGCTTGTCGAAGGCCCCGCGCTGCGGCTAAAGCAAGACCATGTACCTCGTCGTCTTCCGCAACCGCAAACGCTCAGGCATTGATAGCGCCGCCTATTCGCGCGCTGCCGATTCGATGGACCTTCTGGCCAAGGAACAGCCCGGCTATGTTTCATTCAAAAGCTTCACCGCTGATGATGGCGAGGTTGTGGCACTCTCAGAATGGGAGAGCGAGGCCGACGCGCGCGCTTGGGGGCGTAACGCTGAGCACGCCACGGTGCAGGCTAAGGGCCGCGGCGATTGGTATGCCGAATATCACTTGCTCGGCGGCGACATGACCCGCATCCACCACTTTCCCTGATCTGGAAATTAGAGCAAACCATGCCCGTGATCCTCTATGGCATCCCCAATTGCGACACGGTGAAGAAGGCGCGTGACTGGCTAAATGCACGCGAAGTGGCCTTTGTGTTTCATGACTATAAGAAGAGCGGTGTTGATGCGGCGCTGTTGAACCACTTGTGCGCCACTTTGGGGTGGGAAAAAGTGCTTAATCGTGCGGGGACGACGTTCCGCAAGCTGGCAGACGTGGATCGCGCCGGGCTCGATCAAACCAAAGCAGTTGCCGTGATGGTCGCCAATCCAAGCTGCATCAAGCGGCCAATTTTGCAATATCCCGGCGGCGTTCTGCTGGGATTCAAGGAGGCCGAATGGGGCGCTGCACTAACCTGATCGTCGCCGCCGCACTGCTTTGCGCTTGTCCAGCCCAAGCGCAGTTGGTCATCGGCCATCGCGGCGCTGCGGGTGAGCGGCCCGAGCATACGCTCGCCGCTTATGACAAAGCAATCAATGACTTGGCGGACTATATTGAACCTGATTTGGAGCCAACAAAAGACGGCATTCTGGTCGCCCGGCATGAGGATAACATCACCAATACCACCGATGTCGCCCGCCATCCCGCGTTCGCGCGGCGCAAGAAAACCCGCGTGATTGATGGCGAAAAGGCGACCGGCTGGTTCACCGAAGATTTCACGCTGGCCGAAATTCGCACGCTGCGCGCGAAAGAACCTTTGCCTGAAATACGCGCCTCAAGTGCCGGTTTCGATGGGCTTTATCAAATCCCGACCTTCGCCGAAATCGCCCGGCTGGTCCGCGCGCGGAGCGCGGAAACCGGGCGGGTGATCGGCATTTATCCTGAGATTAAGCACCCGGCCTATTACAAAATGCGCGGGTTCGATGTCGCCGCATTGCTGCTCGCAGCGCTTAAGTCCGAAGGGTTGGACAAGCCCGGATCACCGATTTTTATCCAGTGTTTTGAAGTCAGTACGCTGAAACGCGTGCATGCGCTCACCGCGCTGCCATTGGTCCAACTGGTCGAGGCCAAGGGTGGCCCCGCCGATATGCCCGGCACTACCTTCGCCGCGATGATGACCCCGGCAGGGCTGAAGGAAGTGGCCACTTACGCCGCCGCAATCGGCGTCGATGCACGGTTGGTGATCGGCGGCGATGGCAGGACGACTTCGCTCGTCGCCGATGCTCACGCAGCTGGCCTAAAGGTTCATGTATGGACTTTAAGACGCGAAAATCGTTATCTTCCCCCCCCCTCTGCGCCGAGGAACTGACCCCGCCGCCCCGGGCGATTTCGCCACCGCTTGGCGCATACTGAAAGCAGCCGGGGTCGACGGCGTATTCACCGACAACCCCGCCTTGGTCCCGCGCCCATGAGCTGGATGGAGATTGCCGGTTCCATCCTCGGCCTGATAAACATCTTCCTGCTGGTGCGCCGTTCGGTGTGGAACTTTCCAGTGGCAATGGCGATGGTCACACTGGTCGGGATAGTGTTGTTCCGCACTCGGCTTTATTCCGAAGCAGGGCTCCAGGTGTTTTTCTTCGTGGTCAACGCCTACGGCTGGTGGTTGTGGAGCCGGGCCAGCGATTCTTCGGGCGAAGTGCCTGTACGCTGGATGGACTGGCCTGCGCGCGCCGTTTGGGCATTTGCCACCGCGATTTGCTCGCTGTCGCTCGGCTGGGTCATGCACAGTTTCACCAATGCCGCGCTGCCCTTCGCCGATTCGGCAATCGCCGGTGCGAGCGTCACGGCGCAGTTCCTGCTATCGTTCCGCCGGATCGAAAACTGGGTGCTTTGGGTGCTGATCGATATTGCCTCGGTCTGCCTCTATTTCTACCGCGACCTTTTCTTGTTTGCCGGGCTTTATACGGCGTTTGGGGTTATTTCTGTGCTGGGCCTTCGGGAGTGGATCACGGCAGAGCGGGGTACTCAGCCCCAAGTTTTCGCATGATCCGCATTTGCCTGCATGGGGCTGAAAGCACTGGAAAATCGGTGTTGGCAGAGCAACTGGCGCGCGAGCTTGGCTGCCCGTGGGTGCCCGAATATGGCTGCACCTATTGCGAGGAGCGCGGCACCGACCTTACCATGGCAGACCTGCTGGCGATTGCTGAAGGGCAGGCGATGGCGACGCAAGCGGCGGAAGCAGGCCATCCCAAACTGCTGATCCTCGACACAGATCAGCTGATGACGGCGGCTTGGGCTGAAATGCTGTTCGGATCGGTGCCCGAAGAACTGATGCTCTACCCTAAAGCTGATCTCTATCTGCATTTTGCCGCTGACGTTCCGTGGATTGATGATGGCACGCGCTTCTCTGGCAAAGGCCCTTTGCGGTCGCGTTTTGCCGCGCTGGCGCAAGATATGCTGGTGCGCGCGAAGGTTCCGTTCGTGCACATTTCGGGTGACTGGGCAGCGCGCGAAGCCTTGGCGCGCAAGGAGATTGCCGCGCTGATGGCGCGGGTGTAAACATATCGCAACCAGCTTGGTGCAGGGAACAGAACGCGCCGTGCTCATTGGTGACTGGCCGCAGAAGGACAACACGATGGATTTCTTCAAAGGGCTGATTCCTGGCACGATCCTGACGCTGATCGTCACGGCCATTCTCGGCAGCAACCATTTCAAAAGCGGCTATCTGTACATTTTTCACCAGAATATCGGCGGCTTCGGCTTTTACTGGTCGTGGACGTTGTTCGTCGCCTCGACGCTGCTGGCATGGGCGATTTTCGCGATGTCGCCGAAGTAGAGATCAGCCTGCGGTGGCGGTTACGATATAGTTCAGCGCCAGATTATCTGACAAGTGCAGGCCCTTCATCGGTGACCATGCGATGCCCTGCGGCTCCTGCATTTGCAGCCCGGCACCGCTGAGCAAATCGCGCAGCTCATCGGGCGTGACGAAATCATGCCAATGATGCGTGCCGCGCGGGATCATACCGAGTCGCTCAGCGCCTTCGACCAGCAGCAGCTTCGATTGCGGCGTGCGGTTGGGGCAGGACAGCGCCATCAGGCCGCCGGGTGTGAGCGTAGCGGCGAGCGCGGCGACAAAGGCGGACTTATCGGCAACATGTTCGATCACTTCCATCGCGGTGACGAGGTTGAAGCCGGA
>JAYVNC010000194.1:0-13380 GCA_043758655.1 Novosphingobium sp. | reverse complement strand
TCCCTACCTTCGTCATCCCGCGTAGGCGGGAACCCATCTCCGGCGCTATCCGCACTCACAGCTTGCAAGATAGGTTCCCGCCTGCGCGGGAATGACGAGGGGGTGGGGAGCGTTCCGGCCATCCACCCTAAATTCCCATTTCGCCGAGTAACGCAGCGATGTTTTCACGATACCGCGCAAAGGTATAGTTCTCCGCCTCGGCTTGCGCAGCAGCGCGCCAGCTATCGAGCTGGTCACGGTCTTCAATCGCCCGCATCATCGCGGCGTGGAGGTGATCGGTGCTTATCTGATCAAGCAAAATCCCGGTCTGCGGCGTCACCGCCTCAGCGCAATTGCGCGACTGGATCAGCGCGCAACCCGATGCCAGAGCCTCGTACAACGTAATCCCTGCGCCTTCGAAATAACTTGGCATCAAGAATACGTGGTGATCCTGCATGATGCGCGGCACCGCGCTGCGTGGAACGGCGGGCAGGTAGATGATGCGGCCCGCGTAGCGTTCAAGCATTTTTCGCGGCACGGCCAGCCCGCCAACCACAGTCAGTTCGGCCTGTTCACGCGGGATGCGCGCAATTGCTTCGAGCGCATGGTGCACACCTTTGCTGGGGATCACCAGCCCGAGAAACAGGAACTTAACCGGGGCGCTGCGCGGAACCGGCTGCGGCGCAGGCGCGCCTGCGAAAAACGTCTCATCGTAGCAATAATTTAGTACCCGCAACTTGGCGGCAATTGCGGGGTCGCCCACATTTTCGATGATAGTGCGCGCGGCAAAATGTGAGCCAACGACAATCCGGTCTGCCAGCGCGTATTCGCGGGCATCGGCGGCGATTTTGGCTTCGGGCATGGCGAAACCGGTTGATGTGGCAAACCATTCGCCAAACCGCCCGGTCAGGTCAGCCATCATCGCATTATAGGCGCGGTAATCGCCGCTGGTGCGGTCAAGGATGCACAGGCGCCCATTGGCTTTTGCAGCGGCGAAAGCGGCTTCGGAACTGCCGTTATAGCCCCACAGGGCGAAGCGATCCGCCGAATCCATCTGCGATGCCAGAGTCGATGCCAGCGCCGATGCGAACCGCCGGTTACCCAGCGTATCAAGCCAGTGCGCTGCAGAACGTGCGCCGATGCGCGACGCCAGCCGCTCAATCCATTCGATCACCCCGCTGGTGCGCACTAGCGCCGGGTCAATCCGCGGATGGCTGAACCGCGCAAACTCCAAGTGCAGACGGCGGCCCATAGCGCCGGGCATCACGCGCTCAAGCCAATAGGGGAAATGGTCTGGCCGGTAAAAGATCGAGGTCGCGTACCAGGCAAGCCGGTCCATATCCTGGAGGGCGAGCGCGGTTTGCCAGCTGTGCTGGGTGCCCGGATGGAAGACCGCAACCTTCATTGTCGATGCTCCTACCGCACATGGGCGGCTTACGAAACCCGCTGCGCGCTAACCTTGGATTGGCAGCACAACAGATCGCCGCTTTCCTACAAAGAACCATATGGGTTAGTGAACGGCGAATCGCAATCCAACTTTGAGGAACAGCCATGACCGCCGCCCCGCTCCAGCCGCCTGCGCGATACGTCGCCCCTTTCGCCGTGTCGTTTGCCAATGCCAATGGCGATAGCGATGTAGTGAGCAGCATCAACCCGCTGCCCGTCAGCACCGCACCGTCGACCCCGCCCTCACCGCTCACCGGATCGGCGGCCACCAGCGGCCTTGTCGGTCCCTTTCTGGTGGTGGTGGGCCGCCCGGTCATGCTCGCGCTTTCAGGCACTTGGACCGGACAGGTGCGGGTGCTGCGCTCCACCGACGGCGGCACCACTAAGCTGCCATTGACCGCGCTGGGTGCAACTTACGGAAGTTACACCGCCAATCTGTGCGAACCGATGTGGGATGAAAGCGAGGCCAGCGCGCGGCTTTATCTCGATGTCACGATCGCCTCGGGCACACTCACATACCGCATGGGGCAATAGGACATGGCGATTGATTTTATCGCGCGCGCTGCGGCAGCGGCGGCGGCAGCATCGGCGGGTAGCAGCGCAACAGCGCCCGCCTTTGTCTTCACATCGACCGGGACAAAATCACTCCCCGCATCGGTCAGCACATTTAGCTCGAGCGGGTACGCGAGCACCGGCCTCGGCGCGGCTAACTATGTCAGCGATAGTCTCGCAACCGCTGCGCTCGCGGCTGCCCACCCGCGATGCTGCAAACAAAGCGCCGACGGGCGTTATTGGCGGCTGGTCCCGGGGACAAACGGCAAGAACCACTTTCGCCAAACGGGTGTGGTTACCGGAACGGTGGTTGATAACTACGCCGCGATTCAGGCATTGTTCGACTATGCCGCTGCGGTGGGACTGATCCGCTTGACCTTCCCGCATGGCCGCATCGAAGTGTGGCAGGCACCGCGCACATCGCCCATTAATGACGTGGCGGCAGATGGCGGTTTGGCGGTGAAATCTTCGCTCATTATTGATAGCGACGGCTGGGCCGTTCTCGATTTTAGAGGACCAACGGGCGGCAATCCAAACACCGATTATCAGACCATTACAGGCTACGGCGCTTATCGCGGCGGGGGATTGCAGCTTTTCGGGACGCAATATGATCCGATGACCGGATATGGCTCGGTCGATAATTGGGCGATCCAGTTCTTTGAAATGTCGAACGTCCGGTTGAAGGGCAACCGCACCGCAGGGCGCGGGGTCTTTAACGACGACCAGAAAGACAAAGGGCTATATTCCAACAACGCGGTGCGCGACGTAACCCTGCGCGATGTTGAGGTGGACCACTTCTTCTACGAACTGATTTTTCTCGGGAATTACACCAACCCTGAAAGTGTTATCCGGCTTGAGCGGGTCAAGGCGCACGGTTCCGGGCAATCGTGCCTCAACTGCACCTATGCCGCGAATATCACCGACATCGACGGCCAGTATTACGACAGTTATATTGCGGCGGAACTGTTCGGGGCGAATTACAACTTCACGCGCACCCGGTTTTCTGATTGCGACAATGTCGGGTTTTCCTCAACCAAATCGACGGTCAATCCTTCCGGGAGCTATAACCACCCGGCCAATTCGCCGCCGTTGTTTATCACGACGCTCGATAGGGTGGTTTGCGACCGCATCCCTGCCGTGTTCATTCACGCGCATTGCTATGGCGATCTGCACGTTATCGACGGCCATGTCGCGACCGGCACCTTTGCGGGCGATGGCGATCTTAAAATCACGTTCACACTCGACCGGGTAAACGGCTTGTCTGCCCTCATCCTTCAGGGGCCGGCGACGATATCGACCGGGGTTTATGCCGGGACGTTCCTGCGCAATATGAACATCGAGCTGACTGCCAACCTGTCGCGCTATGCCGAGGACGCCGGGTATTATTACACAAGCATTCTCCAAGTCGACGGGTTTATGGACCCGGAAACCTGCCGCGTAAACGTCAAGCGGGCGGGCAAATATCTTGTGATGGCCGGGCAGGCGGGCGGCGTTTTGAAGTCGCTGCCGTTTATCAAGGTTGAGAAGTCGCAATCCACCGCCACCTATTCGGGTGAAGCGCCCGGCCGCGATCTTTACATTCCCGGCCCGACTTATGCGATCAACCCGCTCGATATTGGGCTTAACGCCTATGCGGGCGCGGCGGGGATTGCGGTGACCTTCGCCGATATCGGCGCCCCCGGCAATGCCTATGAGGGCTGCGCGCATGGCCAGCGGTTCCGCTTCCATATGGGCGATAACTCAGGTGGCGTCGGGACATTTACCTTCCTCCACAACGGCACCGGCATGGCGCTTTCGGCTGACCTTGTGCTTGCAAAGGCTGGCTCATGGATTGAGTTTGAATGGAACCGAACGCTCGGAAAATGGACTGACGTTGCGCGGTTCATCCCGCTCTAGTCATGCGGTGAGCCATACGGTGCTAGGCTGGCTTGCCAGCCTAGCAGGCTGCGCTATGACCGCGCGTTCAAACTACGGTGCGCGGAGCAAGAGTGGCGAAGGACAGACCGATAAGGATTGCGCTCGTCTGGGCCCAGTTCGCCGCTTACCATATTGATCGGTGTGAGGCCGTTGCGGCGCGTTTGGCGGGCCGCGCAGAGGTGCTGGCGGTGGAAGTCGCGACGACATCGAGTGACTATGCCTGGGCTCCGTCTGGCAGCATTGCGGGCGCGCGCAAAGTGACGCTCTTCCCCGGTCATTCCTATGAGGCGCTTTCGCCGTTTGCGCGGTTTTTCGCGCTGTTCCGCGTCTTGCGGCACTGCGATTGGGTGATGATAGGCCTCAGCTATGCCGCCCCCGATGTTATCGCGCTGACTTGGCTGCTGCGGCTGTTCGGCGTGAAGATTGTGGTTTTCAGCGAATCGAAAGCCGATGACCGGCCGCGAAAGGTGCTGATCGAATGGGCTAAGCGCATGGTGGTGACCTGTTATCACGGCGCAATTGTCGGCGCGGGGCGGCACATTGCCTATATGCGCTCGCTGGGATTTGGCAGAAGGCCGGTGCTGCCGGGGTATGACTGCGTTGGTATTGAGAGGATAAGAGCGCAGGCTGGCGGGGTATTGGCCCCCGATGGTCTGGCGTTTGCCGCGCGGCCTTTCGTTTTCATCGGGCGGTTTGTTGACAAGAAGAATCTGCCGGGCCTGATTGATGGTTACGCCGCCTATGTTTCTGCAGCAGGTCTGCACCCGCGCCGACTGGTGCTAGCAGGCTCAGGCGCAGAGGAGGCAGAGATCCGGCGACGGATGGCGCACGGCAAGGTAACACATCTGGTCGATTTTCCGGGGTTTCTTTCGGCTGAGGAGGTTTCGCTTCTGCTGGCGCGCGCGCTGGCGCTCGTGCTGGTCAGCCGCGAGGAGCAATGGGGGCTTGTGGTCAACGAAGCGCTGGCGCTGGGCATTCCAGTGATTGTTTCGCAGCAGGTGGGATCGCGCGATGCCTTGGTGCGCGACGGGATCAACGGGTTTGTCGTCGATTCTGAATCGGTGACGCAAATCGCGGAGGCGCTAAGGGCAATGGCATCGGATGAGGCGCAGTGGCGGCAAAGGACGTCGGAATGCCACGCGCGGTCGTGGCTGGGCGACAGCGAAAGGCTCGCCGACGCGGTCGAGGTTATGCTCGGCTGCGCGGGCCCTGAAGTTAAAGCCCGAGTGGCCGACTTCACGAGAGAAGCCTGCTGATGGAGCGTGACGGCCTGCTTTCCGGTCGCCGGATTGGCCTGCTCACGGCATCGGCATCGCGATTGGGCGGCGGGGTGTTTGAAGCGGTGGTGGCGCAGGCAGACTTGATCCGCAGGCAAGGCGGCGAGGCGGTAGTTTTTGCGCTGTGGGATAGGTTCTCGGCGGAAGATCGCGCGCGGTTTGGCGCAAGCGAAGTGCATCACGCGCGCGTTGCTGGGCCGGGGCAGATCGGTTTCGCCCCTGCGCTCGCCGCGATGCTCACTGGGTCGCGGCTCGATTGCCTGCATCTCCACGGCATCTGGATGTATCCATCGCGCGCCGCGCATCTGTGGGCGAAACGCACCGGCGGACCGCTCATCATCTCACCCCACGGTATGCTCGATCCATGGATAACCGCGCGG
The DNA here is from genome assembly GCA_043758655.1 of Novosphingobium sp. Taxonomy (GTDB): domain Bacteria; phylum Pseudomonadota; class Alphaproteobacteria; order Sphingomonadales; family Sphingomonadaceae; genus Novosphingobium. The sequence continues at coordinate 7,829 of JAYVNC010000194.1, read as the reverse complement.
GGGCGGTGGAAAAAGGCGATGGCACGGATTGGCTATGAGCGCGCCGCTTGGGCCAGCGCCAGCTTTTTCCACGCGCTAACCGGACGCGAGGTGGCGGATATTGCCCGCGAGACGGGGCGCTCTGACGCCATCGTGATTCCCAATGCCTGCCCAACCACGCGCGCCGAATGGCAGGGCAACCGCGCGCCAGATCTGCTTTACATCGGCCGGGTGCATCCGAAGAAAAACCTGGTCGCGCTAGTGCAGGGGTGGATGGCGGCGACCAAACCTGACGGCGCGCGACTGCGTATTGCGGGCTGGGGTGCAGACGTTGATGTCGCTGATCTGCGCGCGGCGATTTCCGTTGCCGATGGCACGGTGGAGTTTCTCGGGGCCATTTATGGCGAGGCCAAGGCGGCGCTGATCGCCAGTGCGCGGTTCATGGTTCTGCCGTCGCACAGCGAAGGATTGCCGATGGCGGTGCTTGAAGCCTGGGCGGCAGCAACCCCGGTGATTATGACCGCTGAATGCAACTTGCCCGAAGGCTTTGCTGCAGGTGCTGCGCGCGAATGCGGCTATGATAGCGCCGGGATCGCCGCCGCGCTTGAGGCCGCTCTGGCCATGGGCGAAAGCGAATGGCGGAAAATGGCTGAGGCCGCGCAGGGCTTGGCGGCGGGGCAATTCTCATCGTCCGCCGTTGCCGCGCGTTGGTCTGCCGCCTATGCTGGGGCTTCTGCCTGCAAGGAGGCGCAATGAGCCTGCTCAATGCCAGCACCCACCGTCCGCTCGAAGGCGGCCCGAGCTTCACGCTGGGCAACCGTCTGTTGCGACTGGTTTGGATGGTCACTTGGCTGGCGCTCGCGCGGTTCACCCCGCCGCCGCTGCATGGCTGGCGGGCGATGATCTTGAGGGCATTCGGGGCAAAGGTTGGCGCGCGAGCGCGCGTTCATGGCAGCGTCAAGGTGTGGCTCCCCGCCAACCTCACGCTGGGTGAGAATACGCTGATTGGCCCCGGCGCGCGGCTGTATAATCAGGGGGCGATCAGCATTGGCGCGCGCAGTGTTATCTCGCAGCGCGCGCACATTTGCGCTTCGAGCCATGATATTCACCATCCCGATTTTCAGCTGGTGTGCCGCCCGGTGGTGATCGGTGCGCAAGTCTGGGTCGCGGCGGAGGCCTTTGTTGGGCCGGGGGTGACGATGGGCGACCGTTCAGTTTTGGCTGCGCGCGGCGCGCTGTTTGAAGATGCTCAGGCTGACGGTGTCTATGGCGGAAACCCCGCCGTGTGGATCAAAGATCGGGCATTGCGCTCTGCGGTTTAGGCCGCGCCTCAGTCCGCCTGAGCACCTGCGCTTTTTCGTGGGCTGACAGCATCGGCCAGTCGGCAATTTCCTCAAGCGTTCGTTGACAGCCCTCGCACCAGCCGCTTGTCTGGTCGATTCGGCAGATCGAATTGCACGGCGAGAGCGGGTGATAGATCACGGCGGCGTTCCAAGCACGGTTGACGCCGATCTGCAACTCTGCGCGCCTGCAAGGCTTGACCTGCCATGGCCCGCCCGCCATCGCCAGCGGCGTGGCCGAACCTGATCCCATCGAGCAATCGCGGCGTGACCGGCTGACCGCGCCGGGGCGGACGTTTGCGCCGTTTCGCTATCCGGCGTTCCGCGCGATCTGGACCGCGAACCTGTTCTCGGCGATTGGCTCTGCTGTGCAATCGGTCGGCGCGGCGTGGCTGATGACCGAACTTACGACATCGCACCGACTGATTGCCTTGGTTCAGGCTTCGGTGACGCTGCCGATCATGCTGCTCGGGGTCTTCGCCGGAGCTATCGCCGATAATTTTGATCGGCGGCGGGTGATGCTCGCGGCGCAAACGGGGATGCTGGTGGCGTCCGGACTGCTGGCCGCGATGACCTATGCCAATCAGATCGGACCCTATGGCCTGCTGGTATTTACGCTGGCGGTGGGCGCGGGAACGGCGCTCAATTCTCCGGCGTGGCAGGCATCGGTGCGCGCGCAGGTCGGCGTGACCGATCTGCCGCAAGCGATCTCGCTCAACACGCTGGCGTTCAATATGGCGCGCAGTCTTGGGCCAGCTCTTGGAGGTCTGTTGATCTCGGTGGCCGGGATGGCGGCGGCATTTGCGGTCAATTCGATCAGCTATGTCGCGATGATCTGGGTATTGCTGCGCTGGCGGCCAGAAGCTGCCCCCCTAACTTCGGCCCGCGTTCGCCAAGCGATGTTTCCGTCAATCCGCACAGGCCTTGCTTTTTGTTTTTCAGCCGGGCCGGTACGCAAAATCTTGCTGCGCGGGTTTTGCATCGGGCTTGGCATTGCTGGTTATCAGGCGTTGATCCCGGCGGTGGTGCGCGATCAGCTTCACGGCGGAGAGTTCGCCTATGGCATGATGCTCGCCAGCTTTGGCTTGGGTTCGATAGTCGCTGCACTGATGGTCACGCCCGCCCGTCGGCGCTGGGGGACTGAGCGGATGGTCGGTTTCGGCTCAGTGTCCTATGCGCTCGCGCTGGTGCTGTTGCCACAGATATTGGCGATTGCCCCAGCGCTGTTTGTCGCCTTTGTCGCCGGGACCGGATGGGTAACCTGCCTCTCCACGCTGAACGTTGCCATGCAATTTCGCTCACCCGAAGAGATCCTTGGCCGCTGTCTGTCGATCTATTCGGCGGTTACTTTTGGCGGCATGGCGCTGGGGTCTTGGATATGGGGTGCGGTGGCGGATTGGACCAGTTTGTCGATTGCATTGACTGCCGCCGCGGTATGGATGGCGCTCACCGCGATCATCATGCCGTTCATCGCGCCAATGCCAAAGCGCGATGAAGGACGGGTGGAGATTAAATAAAGTCGGGGCTTTTTCGTGAAAGTCGGCCCCAGCCCGCTCCCCCGCCCGGCTGGGACCGACTTTGTTCAGCCACTCTGGACTCCAAAAAAGTCGTGCCGTTTCTGGCGCAACTTAACCTTTTGGCAACCATGTTGCGCGAAAAGCGGTGTGAAGAAGCACAAGGGCATTTCGCATGGACAGTTATCGCGGTGAATTCGGTGAATATCAGGGGCTGGCCTCGGGCGGATATGATCCTGCCGAAGACGAGATCGGCCACGAGGCTCCGCCGCCGGCTATCGGCGCGGACGAGCGCCGGATGCAGGTGCGCGCCTATAACCATTGGGCGAGCCTGCTCCATGAAAAGGATTTCCCGACAATCGCCGATCTGGCGACGGGAAGCCTCCCCGATTTCGATCCCTACTCGGTGCTGCTTGATTTTTCAGGCGGGTCAAAAAATCCGGCGATCCGGTATCTCGGGGGCAAACTAGCTGATGAATGCGGGGTAAAGGCCGAGGCGATTCGCACGCTCGACGACGTTCCGAGCCGCTCGCTGCTTTCGCGCATCACCGATCATTACTTGCAAATCCATGCCAACAAGGCCCCCATCGGCTTTGAGGCAGAATTCGTCAGCCAAACCGGTTCGACCATCGCCTATCGCGGAATTCTTCTGCCGTTTTCGGGCCATGCTGATAGCGATGAGATCGATCAGATCTATGGCGTGATCAACTGGAAGGAGCTGGCCGACCAGCAAACCACCGACGCGCTGCTCAGCGAAATTGACCGCGCGCTTGACAGTTTCGCGCCGCGCGAGGCGTTGCCGATGGCCGAATGGGCCGATGGTCCGGCGGATGATGGGGCTGATGTGCTCGATCTGATTACGCCGTTCGATGATGGTGATCTTGGCAGTAACTGGCCGTCACCAGAATTTGGGGCCTCCGCATTCGGCGTGGCTGATGCGGCTGAGGAGAAAAGCCTCGCTGATTGGCTGGCATCGGCGCGTGAACTGGCGCAGGCGGCGCAAGGGTCGGAAGATCGCACGCGTCAGGCGCTTTATGCCGCGATTGGCCGCGCGTGGGATTTCGCGCTTGCCGCGCACGATCATCAGGATGATTTCCACGCGATTGTCGCTGACGCAGGCCTCACCATGCAGGACCGCGCGCCGTTTACCCCGGTGGTCAAACTGGTGTTCGGGGCAGATCATGACAAAACCCGGCTCACCGAATATGCTTCGGCGATGGCGCACGCGCACCGGCAGGGGATTGGCCGTGGCGGCCTCGCGCTGTTCCTTTCGCATGCGCCTGGCGGCCTCAAGGGCGTGGTCAATGCCGAGCGCCGTTTGCGCCGCGAAGACAGCGGCAAAACGCTCGGCCTGCGCGATACCCCGCAAGAAACGCTCGCCAAAAAGCTGCGCGAGATTGATGTGCGCCCGCTCGCTGAATTGAGCGGCGAGGGCGATGAATTTGCCGTGTTAGTTGTCCGCCGTATGGCTCAGGGCGAAGTGGTTCTGGTCGGCGAAGTGTTTGACGATCCCAGCCTGCTCGACCGTGCTGCCAAGCGTTTGCTCGCCTAAACACAATTTCAAATAGCGAGTGCCGGGGCACCATGTTCAAGTGCGACATGGTGTCCCGGCTATTTTGCGCATAGACTGGCGCGCATGGACAGTCTTCAGCCCGCGTTCAGGCCGCCGCCGCTTGGGTGCGCGGCGATGAAACGCCTCACCCGCATTGCGCTCGCCGCCTCAGCCGTGCTGTTGCCGCTTCAGTCCGCTTCGGCGCAATCGGTGCTGCGCGATGCTGAGACCGAAGCGCTGTTCCGCGATATGGCGACGCCGCTGGTTTCGGCGGCTGGGCTTGAGCCCAAGAATGTCGATGTGGTGCTGGTCAACGATTCCTCGATCAACGCCTTCGTCGCCTCAGGGCAGGCGGTTTACCTTAATTCCGGGCTGATTAATGAGGCCAATTCGGCCAATCAGGTGCAGGGCGTGATCGCGCATGAATTGGGCCACATTACCGGCGGGCATGCAATTTCTGGGGGCGACGGCGCCAAAGCGGCAACCGGGATCACCCTGCTTTCGCTATTGCTGGGAGTCGCGGCGGCGGCGGCGGGCGGCGGCGATGCGGCGATGGGCATTATCATGGCCGGGCAGCAGGCCGCGATGGGCAAATATCTCGCGTTCAGTCGCGGTCAGGAATCGCAGGCCGATGCCGCTGGCGTAACCTATCTTTCCAAGGCGGGGATTACCGGACGCGGCTCGATTGAATTCTTCAAAAAGCTCGCCAACCAATCGTACCGCATGGGCTATGCGCAATCTGATATGGACGCGTTCCAATCAACCCACCCGCTCGAAGGTGATCGCATCGCCTATCTGCAGGATAGCTATGAGAAAGACCCGGCGTGGAACCGCCCCAGCGATCCGGCGCTGGAGGCCCGCTTTAGCCGCGCCAAAGCCAAACTCTATGGCTATCTTGCCGATCCCAAGGATACGCTGAAGGTCTATCCTGTGACCGACAATTCCGTGCCCGGGCGCTATGCCCGCGCCTATGCCTGGCACAAGGAAGCGTTCCTTGACAAGGCGATGGCCGAAGCCGACGCACTGCTCGCCGCCGCGCCGAACGACCCCTATTTCCTTGAACTCAAGGGGCAGATATTGCTCGAATCGGGTAAGGCGACCGAGGCGCTGGTGCCGCTGCGCCGTGCCACCGAGATCACGTTTAACCAGCCGCTGATCGCTACCACTTTCGGCCACGCGCTGGTCGCCACCGAAGATCCGAAGAACCTGCCCGAGGCGCAGCGCGTTTTGAAGGCGGCGGTGGCGAAGGACCGGGAAAATCCCGATGCCTGGTATCAGCTGGGCGTCGTCTATGCGCAGAACGGCGATCTGGCGCGCGCGCAGCTGGCGAGCGCCGAGCAGCAAGTGCTGATAACCTCCTATGCTGAGGCGCTGCGCAATGCCGAAGCGGCTGAATCTGCGCTACCCAAGGGATCGCCCGACTGGATTCGTGCGCAGGATATTGCGCTTCAGGCGCGCGCGGCGATTGAACAGAAGCGCAAGCGCAAGTAGGCAGGCGAGATGATACTATCAGACCGCTTCGGCCACCGCTGGACCTCGCTTACGCTGGGCGGGCTGTGCCTGATTATCGGCGCGGGCGGCGGCTGGTGGTGGCAGGCGCGGCATATCGGCGGGACGGATAAAGCGGCGATTGGAGAGGTAGTCCACGATTATCTGCTCGAACACCCAGAGATCCTGCCCGCCGCGATGCAGGCGCTGCAAAAGAAGGAAGACGTCAAACGGCTGAGCGGCATTCGCGGCGATGTTGAACGGGCGTGGCCGGGCCAGGTGCTCGGTAATCCGCAGGGCAAGGTGACGCTGGTTGAATTCACCGATTTTGCCTGCACCTATTGCCGCCACTCGGTTGCCGACGTTGAGGCGCTGATCGCCGCCAACCCCGATCTTCGCGTGGTGCTGCGCCAGCTGCCGATCATCGCGCCGGCCAGCGCCGATGCCGCGAAAATGGGGCTGGCAGCGGCGGAACAGGGCAAATATGCCGCATTCCATAAGGCGATGTTCGCGGCTGGGAACCCTGACAAGCCGCGCATCGAAGCTGTTGCCCGGTCGGTCGGCATTGACCTGGCGCGGGCGGCCCGCGTGATCGCCGATCCGCGAATCGAAGATGAATTGTCGCGCAATATCGAACTTGCCCGAGCACTCGGCTTCAATGGTACGCCTGCCTGGGTGGTCGGAGACACAGTGTTCACGGGCGCGGTGGGTGAGGAAAAGCTGGCCAAGGCTGTGGCCGAAGCGCGCGGCTGATATGGCGGGCTGGCCCGGCTGGTTGGCATTGGCGGCGGCGATAGTCTCTGCGCCGTTGGCCGCACAACCCGAAACCGGGCTGCTGGCTGATCTCCATGCACTTCAGGCGGATGATGCGCGGTTGCAGACCATCGGCTTTCGCCTCGCCACGGCCAATGCGGCGTTTTGCGATGATATTCAGCCCTTCTCGGGGCTTCTTCTCGCCGATATGCGCAATTTCGATGCGCCCGATCACATTCGTCTGGCGATGAAGTTGAATGGCGATTTCGCGGTTCAGGCGGCGGCCAAGGCCTCGCCCGCCGCCGCCGCAGGTTTGGCTCCGGGCGACGAAGTTGTCTCGCTCGATGGCGAGGATTTGACCAAGCTGCCCGCCAAAGCTGCGAATGACACCGCGCGGATCGTCGGGGTTCAGGACCGGATTGACCGCGCGCTTTCGGCGAACGGCAGGTTCACCCTTGGGCTTCGCGGGCGGGCGGTGGCGATCAACGGCCAGTCAGCCTGCCGAGGCCGATTTGAGGTGCAAACCGGCGGGCAAGGCGCCAACGGTGGGCGGATCGTCGCCGGAGTCAGCCAGAAAATGCTTGAGTTAACCGGCAATGATGATGAAGCCGCCTTCATTACCGCACACGAATTTTCACACGTTATCCTGCGCCATTCTGCGCGGCTGGCGGTGGAGGGGCGCAGGACCGCCAATGTCCTCACCACCGAGCGTGAGGCAGACCGGCTAGCGCTATGGCTGATGGCCAACGCGGGATATGATCCCGCCGCTGCACCGGGATTTCTGCGGCGATGGGGGCGCAAGGGGCTCGCCGACATGTTCCGCCAAGCCACGCATGACCGCACCGAACCTCGGGCCCGAGCGGCGGAAGCCGAGCTTGCCGTGTTAGCCGCCGCGCCAAAAACCAGCACCGGGCAGCGCGATTGGCGCGGGCACTTCAAACCTTTTGCAACAGCCGCTACAACACGGCCATGACCAGCCTCACCGTCAACGGCCACGCGCTCGATTTCCGCATGGATCCGCAAGTGCCCTTGCTATGGGCGCTGCGTGACGGAGCCAATCTGACCGGGAGCAAATACGGCTGCGGCGTGGGCGAATGCGGGGCCTGCACCGTGCTGATCGATGGCGCAGCGGTGATGTCTTGCACGCTGTCACTCGCCGAAGCCGAGGGGCGCAGCGTCACCACGATTGAAGGTTTGGGCAAG
>JAYVNC010000193.1:0-4431 GCA_043758655.1 Novosphingobium sp. | reverse complement strand
CGCTCGCGCGGGCCAAGGCGCTGATCGTACCTTCACAAAAGCTTGAGGCCATCGCTCTGGGGGCCTGGCAGCAGCCACAGGGCCGGGTGCGGCGCATTGCCAATGGCATCAATACGCGCGCCTATGGCCGTGCGGCAAAGCCCGATGTCCTCCCCCGGCTGATCAAGCGCAAGGGCGAGCTGTGGCTCGGCACGATCGCCGGACTTCGCGCGGTCAAAAACCTGCCCCGGCTGGTGCGCGCCTTTTCAGGCATGTCCGATGAATGGCATCTGGTGATCTTGGGCGAAGGGCCGGAACGCGATAGGATCAAGGCCGAGGCCATGCGGCTGGGCCTTGCCCACCGCGTCCACATGCCCGGATTTGTCGGCGATCCCGCAAAGGTTACAGGGCTGTTCGATCTGTTCGCGCTATCCTCTGACAGCGAACAGTTCCCGCTTTCGGTGGTTGAGGCGATGGCGGCGGGCCTCGCGGTGGCCGCGCCTGCGATTGGCGATGTTGTCCATATGGTGGCTGCGCCCAACCGCCCCTTCATCGTGGCGAGCGAGCCGGACGGGCTTTTGGCCGAGGCAATCGAGCACTTGGCGGCCTACCCGGAACTGCGCGCGAGCATCGGTGCGGCCAACCAGAATCGCGCTCGCGCCGAATTTGACGAGGCGCAAATGATCGCAAACTACCGCAAAACCTACGCGGAAGTGTTGAACATCGCCTGTTTTCCCTGACAATTGCGGTTATTCAGCCGGGCTTCACCATCATTGCCGTTGAAAAGGTAGGCTCATCCGCTAAGAACCCCCGCAGACAGCCGCAATACCTGAAAGTTTCTGACTTGGCCCTTCGTCCTACCAATCCTGCCACAACGCCTTCTGCACCGGTAAGCCGCGATGAAGCGCAGCAGGAAGGATTCATGCGCGAGGTTGATGAAGCCCTGCGCAAAGATGAAGCGATGGGCCTGTTCAAAACCTATGCAAAGCCGCTGGGTTTCGCGATTCTGGCAGGGCTTGCGCTGTTCGGTGCCTACCTTGGCTGGCAGCATTACCGCGACGGCGAGCGCGAAGCGCGCGCCGAGAAATTTGTTGCAGCGCTCGATCAATTGCAGGCGGGAAATTTCACCAAGTCGACGGCCTTGCTCCAACCACTGACCAAAGACGGCGGCGATGGCAGCCAGGCAGCGGCGCTGATGTTGCGTGCCGGGATTTCTGAACAGCAGGGCAAGAGCGCCGAGGCGGCTAGCGAATTTGGTCAGGTTGCGGCAAATTCCGATGCGCCACAGCCTTTCCGTGATCTGGCAAAAATTCGCCAGACCGCGATCAATTTTGACAAGATGAAGCCCGAAGATGTTGTCACCGCGATGAAACCGCTGGCAGTCGCGGGCAACCCTTGGTTCGGCAGCGCCGGTGAAATGCTCGGCATTGCCTATATGAAACAGGGCCATAACGATCTCGCAGGTCCGATTTTTGCGGCGATTTCTCGCGACAAAACCGTTCCCGATACGCTGCGGCTGCGCTCGCGGCAGATGGCCGGGCTGCTCGGCGTCGATGCCGTCGATGATGTAAAACAGGCCGCGCAAGATACTGCGGCTGGCGCTTCAGCGGGCGGCCCTCAAAGCGGGCCACCGCCCCAATGAAAAGGTTTACTATGACTGCGCTTAACAGGTTTCCCCGTCTCGCTCGTGCGCCATCGGCCTTTGCCGTTCTGACGCTGGCGGTTGCGCTTTCGGGCTGCGGCGTCTTCGGCAAAAAGAATATTGCGACGCCCACCGTTGGCAATCGCATCCCAATCCTTTCGCGGATCGAATCGGGTGCCAAGGTCGAACCGGGCCTCGCCACCGTAGCAGTCGTTTTGCCCCCGGCAGAAGTGAATGCCGAATGGCCGCAGGCGGGCAACTCGCCTTCAAAGTCCTATGGCCACCTCGCGCTGTCATCGTCGCCTTCACGCGCATGGACTCAAGGCATTGCCGGCGACAGCAAGCGTGTGCGCCTCGCCGCATCGCCGGTAATCGGCGGCGGGATGCTGTTCGCGATGGATACCGCCGGTTTGGTCCACGCCTATGATGCCGCCAATGGCAGCCCGCGCTGGACCACCAGCTTCAGCATTCGCGGTGACGGCGCAAGCTCGGTTTTCGGCGGCGGGGCAAGTTATGACAGCGGCAAGGTTTATATCACCACCGGGGTTGGCGAGGTTGCCGCGCTCGATGCCAAAGACGGCCACCAGTTGTGGAAGGTAAAGCCTGCTGGCCCACTGCGCGGATCGCCGACGATTGCCTTCGATTCGGTCTATGTGATGACGCAAGACAACCAGCTGATCTCGCTCAACGCGCCCGATGGCGTGCTGCTGTGGAAGGAAAGCGGATCGAACGGGCTTTCGGGCATTTTCGGTGTCGCTGCGCCAACTGTGGGTCAAGGTTCGGTTCTGGCTGGCTATTCAACCGGCGAGCTGGTCGCCTATCGGTATGAAAATGGCCGCACGCTGTGGTCAGACGCGCTTGCTCGCACTTCGCTTTCGACATCGGTGGGCGCGCTCACCGATATTGACGCCGATCCGATTATTGACAGCGGCAAGGTCTATGCGCTTGGCCAAGGCGGGCGCATGGCCGCCTATGAACTGGTAACCGGCCAGCGCATCTGGGAGCTGAACCTTGCGGGAATTTCGACCCCCGCAATCGCCGGACAGTGGATTTTCACCCTCACCGACGAAGCCAAGCTGCTGTGCATCGCGCGCAACAATGGCAAGGTGCGCTGGTCGGTTCAGCTTGATCGGTTCAAGAACCTCAAGAAGAAGAAGGGTCCAATCTTTTGGACCGGACCGGTGCTCGCCGGTGACCGGCTATGGATCGCCAACACCGAAGGCCAGCTGATGTCCGCCAGCGTCGCCGATGGTTCGGTAAGCGTCTATGGCAAGATCGCCAATTCGATCAGCCTTGCGCCGGTGGTGGCGAACAACACGCTCTATGTGCTCGATGATGCCGGAAAGATCAGCGCGTTTAAATGAGTTTCGCTCAGCCGCACGCCTAATCTCAGCGTTACCGCAGCCTTAACCCTTTCGCGCTAATTCGCTTGGGGTGAGCACTGGCCCGAACCCAACCGTATCGCTGCCCAAAAGCGATGTATCCGCAGGCGTCGGCCTGTCGGGGCTGGCCGGCTTGGCGCTGTGGCTTTGTCTTGCCCACTTTTGGCCACAGATTGGTGCGGCGCTGGCGCTGCCGGGGCCGCGCGAACAGCTCACCGGGCCGAACGCGGCGCTGATGGGGCTGGTTTTTGCTGCTGCGCCGATGGTTGCGTGGTCGGTGCTGATCGACAAAGTTCACCGCCGCGCCTCGACCGGGATTGACTGGGCCAACAAGCGCCCGCTGTCCGCCGTGTCTGACGTATCGTTCACCAAATTGGCCGGACTTTGGGCAACATGGGCACTGATCGCGCTAATTTATGGCGCGGCACGGTGGTATTGGGAAGGGGCCTATCAAGTCTCGATGCGGGTGCTCGGATGGTCGGCAGTGCCGCTGTTCCTCGCCTCGGTTCCCTATGTGCTGTGGCTGGACCGGGTGCTGGTTACCCCGCGCGATCCGTGCTGGCACTTCGGCGCGTGGCTGATCGGGCGTGAGGCCTATGACAAAACGCAAATACCCATCCATCTGCGCGCATGGGCGGTGAAGGGCTTTTTCACTGCCTTCATGATCTCGATCGTACCCGGCGGTTTCGCCAACCTTGTGACGCGTGATTGGGGCGGGATCTGGCACAATCCGGTTGATGTCGCCAACTTGCTGGTGCTGGTGATGTTCGTGATGGACGAGCAGATCGGCACGGTTGGTTATATCCTGACAATGAAACCGCTCGATGCTCAAATCCGCTCGGCCAATCCGTTCCTTGCGGGCTGGTTGGCGGCGCTGCTGTGCTATCCGCCGTTTCAGTTGATGAACCAGGGCGGGCCGCTGTTCTATCAGGCGAATACTTCGGATTGGGCGTTTTGGTTCTCCGGGCATCACGTGCTGTTGTGGATGTGGGCGGCGCTGCTGGTTGGGTTAACCGGAGCCTATGCCTGGGCGACGGTGGCCTTCGGTATCCGCTTTTCCAACCTGACTTATCGCGGGGTGTTGACCAATGGCCCGTACCGATTCACCCGCCATCCGGCCTACCTTTCGAAGAACATGTTCTGGTGGTGCGCGACGCTGCCGTTTTTTGTGACGAGCAATTCGTGGGTTGATGCACTGCGCAATTCGGTGTGCCTCGCGGGCGTTTCCGCGATCTATTTCTGGCGCGCCAAAACCGAAGAAAAGCACCTGCTCCGCGAAGACGCCAAGTACCGCGAATATCACGCGTGGATGGACCAGAACCCAACGATCACGCGGGTTTTATCGCGGTTGTGGGGGCGCCCCCGGGCTGACCGCAGCTTGCAATTGCAAGCTGCGGAGTAATCAGACGGCGGTTTCCTCGCCCCCCT
>JAYVNC010000192.1:0-13391 GCA_043758655.1 Novosphingobium sp. | reverse complement strand
TTGTGCCGAGCTTGATCGTCTGCGCCCGCGCGCGGACGGCAAGGTCTATGCCAGCCAGATCACCTTCGTTGCTGACCGGCCTGGCCACGATTTCCGCTATGCCATCGATGCCAGCAAGATAGCCCGCGATCTCGGGTGGAGCCCGGCGGAAAGCTTTGAAAGCGGCATCGCCGGAACCGTGCGCTGGTATCTCGAAAACGAGGCTTGGTGGCGGGCGATTCAGGATGGCACCTATCAAGGTGCTAGGCTTGGTCGCGGTGAGCATCTTGGGCTGACCAGCGACGTTCCGCAAAATGGCTGAAAAATGGCTGCTAACCGGTGGTACGGGTCAGGTAGGGCTGGCACTGATCCGCAATCCGCCGCCGGGGGTGGAGATTTTCGCGCCGCCGCGTGATGTGCTCGATCTTGCCGCGCTTCCCGATCTTGTGCCGCTGCTTGATGGGGTGAGCGCAATCGTCAATTGCGGCGCTTACACAGCGGTCGATAGGGCCGAAAGCGAGCCTGAGCTGGCCCATGCGATCAATGGCGAGGCACCCGGGCTGTTCGCGCAGGCTGCCGCGCGCGCCGGAATTCCGATTATCCACGTCTCAACCGATTATGTCTTTGCCGCCGATGGTATGGGCCCGTGGAATGAAGACGCGCCGATTGCTCCGGTATCGGTCTATGGCCGCAGCAAGGCCGATGGCGAGGAGGCGGTGCGCGGCACTGGCGCGCGCCACGCGATTGTTCGCACCGCATGGGTGGTCAGCGCCGACGGTCAGAACTTCGTCAAGACCATGCTTAGGCTGGGCGCAACGCGCGACGATGTTCGCGTGGTGAACGACCAGCGCGGCACACCAACCGCCGCCGCTGACCTCGCGTTGGCGCTCGCGGCAATAACCCAGCGTTTCACCGCTGATCCGGCGCGGCAATCGGGGACTTGGCACTGCACCAACGCGGGCGAGACGACATGGCATGGCCTCGCCGCGCAAGTTTTCGCAAGCGCTGCGGCGCGCGGCCTCAAAGTTCCCACCACACTCGAAGCGATCACCACAGCAGAATATCCCACCCCCGCGCGCCGCCCGGCGGATTCACGGCTTGACTGCACCCGGCTGGCTGGTGACTTTGGCATTCGTTTGCCAAGGTGGCAGGATGCGGTCGAAGCAATCGTGGGGCAGCTGGCGGCAAAGGAACAGGCACAATGAAGGGCATTATCCTTGCAGGCGGCGCAGGCACCCGGCTGCATCCGGCAACGCTGGCAGTGAACAAGCAATTGCTGCCGGTTTACGACAAGCCGATGATCTATTTCCCGCTATCAACGCTGATGCTCGCAGGGGTTCGCGAGGTGCTGATTATCTCGTCGCCCGACTATATCGACAACTACCGCCGTTTGTTCGGATCGGGCGAACAATATGGCCTTGCCATCAGCTATGCCGAGCAGCCCCGGCCTGAGGGGCTTGCGCAGGCGTTCCACATTGGCGCGGAGTTCCTCGAAGGCGGTCCGGCGAGTCTGGTGCTGGGGGACAACCTGTTCTATGGCGCAGGCCTGCCAGAAATGCTCACCCGCGCGCGGGCGAGCGCCTCAGCGGGCGAGGCGACGGTGTTTGGCTATCACGTTGAAGATCCGACGGCTTACGGCGTGGTCGAACTTGATGGTGACGGCAAGGCGCTCTCGCTCGAAGAAAAGCCTGTACAGCCCAAATCGAGCTGGGCGGTAACCGGACTCTATTTCTACGATGCGCGCGTTACCGAACTGGCCTTGCAGGTAAAGCCATCGGCGCGCGGCGAGCTGGAAATTACCGACCTCAACCGCATTTACATGGAACTCGGCGCCCTCAATGTTGAGCGCATGGGGCGCGGCTATGCCTGGCTTGACACCGGCACACATGACAGCCTGCTCGAAGCCGCCGAATTCGTCCGCACCTTGCAGCGGCGGCAGGGTATTCAGCTCGCCTGTCTGGAGGAAATAGCCTGGCAGAACGGCTGGATTTCCGACGATCAGCTGCGCGCGCGCGGCGATTTTTTCGGCAAGACCAGCTATGGTCAGTTCCTGCTGCGGCTGCTTGATTCAGATCGCAACGCCCGATGAGCCTGCCTGAGCCTTCCGGCCCGCCTGCATCGGCGCGGGCCCCGGGGGTGCTCTATATCAGCTATGACGGCATGCTCGAACCGCTCGGGCAGGGTCAGGTGATTTCCTATCTTGAACTGCTGAGTGGCGATGCGCGGCTGCATATTCTGAGCTTTGAAAAGCCTGCTGACTGGGCCGATGGGGCAAGGCGCGCAGCGCTGGCCGAGCGGCTGGCGCGCGCCAATATCAGCTGGCATCCACTGACCTATCACAAGACACCGACGCTGCCCGCGACGCTGTTCGACATTACGCAAGGGCTGGTGGTCGCGACATGGCTGGCGGCGCGTCATGGCCTCGGCATTGTTCATGCGCGAAGCTATGTCCCCGCGCTGATCGGCTGGCTGGTCAAGTTGCTTACCGGCGCACGGCTGATTTTCGATATGCGCGGGTTCTGGGCTGACGAGCGGGTTGACGGCGGCATCTGGCCAGCGGGCGGCGGACTTTATCGCGGGGTGAAGCGGCTGGAGCGCGTGCTGCTGCGCGGGGCTGACCATATTGTCACGCTGACCCATGCCTCGCGCGATGTCATCGCACAGCTTGGCGGGCCGCGCCCTGCGCCGATCACGGTGATCCCGACCTGCGCTGATCTGGAACGGTTCACCAGCTTGGCAGGCGCCGCGAAAGTGGAACCGTTCACGCTCGGCTATGTTGGTTCAATCGGCACATGGTATCTGTTCGATGAAGTGCTCGCCTGCTTCCGCCTGATCCGCGAACGCCGCCCCGATGCACGGATGCTGGTGGTCAATCGCGGTGAACAGGCGCTGGTGCGCAGCTCGATGGCCGCTGCTGGTATCCCCGAAAGTGCAGTTGAGATCACCGCTGCCGAGCACGCAGAAGTCCCCGCGATGATCCGCCGGATGAGCGCAGGTGCAGCGATTATCCGCCCGGTATTCTCCAAGCTCGCCTCTGCGCCAACCAAGCTCGCCGAATATCTCGGCTGCGGCATCCCGTGCCTCGGCAATGTCGGGGTGGGCGATATGGAGCTGATGCTTGAGGTTGAGGGCGGCGGGGTTGCCTTGCATGAATTTACCGATGCCGAGCGCAGTCGCGCGGTCGATCAATTGCTGGCCCTATGCGATGATGCGAGCACCGCAGCGCATTGCCGGGCAGTGGCGCTCAAACACTTCTCGATCACCACCGGCGCGGCGTCCTACCGCGCAATCTATGCCGAACTTGCCCAGTGAACAGCTCGAGTATCAAACGTTTGCTGGTGATCTGCCCCTATCCCGAAGGCGTCGCCGCCGGGCAGCGGCTCAAGTTTGAACAATACTACGCCGATTGGCGCGCCACCGGGATCAAGGTTACACCCGCGCCGTTTATGGACATGGCGCTGTGGCAGGTGCTCTATGAGCCGGGGCACCGCATCGCCAAGGCTGCCGGAATGCTGCGCGGCTATCTGCGCCGCTTGTCCCAAATCCGGCTGCTGTTTTCGCACGACGCGGTGTTCATCCATATGTGGGTCACGCCGCTTTCAGGCACGCTGGCGGAGCGACTGGTTCGCGCGGTCACGCCGCGACTGATCTATGATGTGGAGGACAACATTGTCGCGGCGCGTCCGCCGGGGACCAGCCGTCTGCGCCGCGTTTTGGCACCACTGCTTGATCGCACCCGCAAGGTTCGGTTCCTCATCGCCCGCGCAGACACCGTGATCGTGGCATCTCCCTATCTGGTAGCCCCCTATGCGGCGATAGCCCAGAAGGGCGCAGTCGAGCTGGTGCCGCCGTCGCTCGATACTGCGCGCATCCGCCCTCGCGAACAGCAGGCCCGCGCCAATCCAGTGCCGGTGATCGGCTGGACGGGAACTTTCAGCAGCCGCGTCTACCTCGATCTTTTGGGCGATGTGTTCCGCGCTTTGGCGCAGCGCGTGCCGTTCCTCCTGCGGGTGATCGGCAACTTTGATTACGTGCTTACGGGCGTCGATCTCGATGTCGTGCGCTGGAGCGCCGAGAGCGAGGCAAGCGACCTGCAATCGCTCGACATCGGCGTCTATCCGCTGATCGATGACGAATGGACGCGCGGCAAGGCGGGGCTGAAGATCATCCAGTATCAGGCGGCGGGCCTGGCCTGCGTGGCGAGCGATGTTCCGCTTTCGCGCGCGCAAATCAAGGACGGCGAAACCGGATTTCTGGTGGCGAGCGATGATGAGTGGGTGGACCGCCTTGAGCAACTGGTGCGCGATGCTGACTTGCGGGCGCGCATGGGCAATGCAGCGCGAGAGGAGGCGGAAGGGCTTTATTCGCAAGCCGTTATCGCGCGCCGCTATCGGGAAATCCTTGGGGTTCAGAGCGCCGCTTAAACCCGCGCGCGGTTCCAAGCCTGGAACATCAGCACTGACCACAGCGGCTGGGTTGCCTCTTCGCGCCCCGCCAGATGGTTCGCCCAGCGCGCGCGCACCCGGGCCACATCAAACAGCCCGTCCGCGCCGAGCGCCTGCTCAGACAGCAAGTCCTCCGCCCAATCGCGCAACGGGCCTTTGAGCCACACCCCAACGGGGATCGAAAACCCCGCCTTGGGCCGGTCAATCAACTCGCGCGGGACATAACGATAGAGCAATTGCTTGAGCACCGCCTTGCCGCCGCCGTTCTGGAATTTGAGCGACGGGGAAATTCGGGCGGCAAGTGCGGTTACCTGCGGATCGAGGAACGGAATGCGCGATTCAAGGCTGACCGCCATCCCGGCGCGATCAACCTTGGCGAGGATGTCGTCGGGCAAATAGGTCACAGCATCGGCGTGCATCATCTGCAATTCGAGCGGCAGGCCCGATAGGCGGGGATCGAGCGCCAGCCGCTGTGATGAAACCAAACCGCCTGCCAAGGGCGAGCCTTGCAGCGCCCAATCATCCATAAATCCATCGAACAGGGCATCAAAATTACCACTCTGCCCCATCACCCGCAGCGCACGGCGAGCGTTGTCACCGAACCACGCCGAACGGCGGCGGCGGGCGAGATCGGACGCGCCGTTCCACAAAGAGGGCGGCATGGCACCTGCGGTTGTGAGCATTACGCGGCGCACCGGCGCGGGAACCTTCTGCATCGCGCGCCACAGGCGGGGAAACTGGATGTGGCGGTTATAGCCGCCGAACAGCTCGTCTCCTGCATCGCCCGAAAGCGAGACGGTAACCTGCTCGCGCGCCAGCCGCGACACGAGGTGCGTCGGGATTTGCGAGCTATCAGCAAACGGCTCGTCATGCATCGC
Organism: Novosphingobium sp.; assembly: GCA_043758655.1. Taxonomy (GTDB): domain Bacteria; phylum Pseudomonadota; class Alphaproteobacteria; order Sphingomonadales; family Sphingomonadaceae; genus Novosphingobium. The sequence continues at coordinate 8,089 of JAYVNC010000192.1, read as the reverse complement.
TGGCAATTGCGGGATTACGCTGAGCGCATCCTGCGGGGTGACGTACATTTCGGTGTGTTCGGTCCCCAGCGCGCCAGCGACCTTTTTGGCGAATACCGCCTCGTCAAAACCGGCTTCGGTAAAGCCGATGGTGAAGGTCTTGATCGGGCGGCTGACGCATTTTTGGGCAATCGCGGTTATCAGCGACGAATCGATCCCGCCCGAAAGGAAGTTGCCCACCGGGACATCGGCCACCAGTTGCCGCCCCACCGCGCCGGAGAGCGCCACATCGAGCGCTTCAAGCGCTTCGGCAGGATCAGTGATTGGATCAGCCGCGCCTGCCAGCACCTGATCGGCGTAGTCAAAATAGCGTTCCACCGAAGGGTGCGGCGCGCGCTGCGGGTGCTCGGCGGCATCGGCATTCAGCGTCAGCAGGCAGCCCGGCGGCAGTTTGAAAATGCCTTCGTGGATTGAGAGCGGCGCGGGGACATAGGCGCGCGTCATCAAGCCAGACAACGCCTCTTTGCTCACCGGATTGGCAAAGCCGGGGGTCGCCGCAATCGGACCTAAAGTTGAGGCAAAGACAAACCCAGCAGCCGTCCAGCCATAATATAGCGGCTTTTCACCAAACCGGTCACGCGCCAGAGTCAGCCTGCGGTCCCGGTGGTCCCACAGTGCCAGCGCGAACATCCCGCTCGCCTTTTCAAGCGCCGCCCGCACGCCCCAAGCAGCAATCGCCGCGAGCAGCACTTCGGTATCAGAATGGCCGCGCCATGGCGGGGCCTTGCCCGCCGCATCCAGCTCTTTGCGCAGATCAGGAAAATTGTAGATCTCGCCGTTATAGGTGATCGTGTAGCGCGCGCAGGCCGAATGCATCGGCTGATGGCCCGCCTCGGTCAGATCGATGATCGCTAGCCGACGGTGGCCAAAGCCCAGACGCGCGTCATCAGAAATCCACATGCCGCTCGAATCGGGGCCGCGCGGCACGATCCTGTCTGTCATGCGGCGCAGAATATCCTGCGAAACCGCAGTCTTGCTACTAAGAAGTCCCGCGATCCCGCACATAGGCGCGGCGATAAGGCGGCGCGCCGGGCTTGTCCATTGCTGGCGTGCGCAGAGACAGCACAATTGCGGTTGGCATCTGCGCCGTGCCATGCCTATCAGGCTGAATACGTGGTTAGATCGTTCAGCGATCGCGCCTTCAAACAAGGGACATTGCGTGAGCAGAAACTATTCCAGCCGCAAACGGGTTCTCGTCACCGGCGGCGCGGGCTTTCTGGGTTCGCATTTGATCGATGCGCTGCTGGCGCGCGATTATGATGTGCTGTGCGCCGATAACTATTTCACCGGCACGCGCGAAAATCTTGCCCATGTGCGCGGGCATGAACGCTTTGAATTCCTGCGGCACGATGTAACTTTCCCGCTGTTTGTCGAGGTTGACGAGATCTACAACCTCGCGTGCCCGGCATCACCCGTGCATTATCAACACGATCCGGTGCAGACGACAAAAACATCGGTGCACGGCGCGATCAACATGCTCGGGCTCGCCAAACGGCTCGGCGCGCGGATCCTTCAGGCATCAACCAGCGAGGTTTACGGCGATCCGGCGGTCCACCCGCAGACCGAGGATTACTGGGGCAACGCAAACCCCATCGGGCCAAGATCATGCTATGACGAGGGCAAGCGCTGCGCCGAAACGCTGTTCTTCGATTATCATCGCCAGCACGGTCTCGGCATCAAAGTCGCGCGGATTTTCAACACCTATGGCCCGCGCATGCACCCTTCTGACGGCCGGGTGGTATCGAACTTCATCGTGCAGGCCTTGCAAGGCCAGCCGATCACGATCTTCGGCGATGGCCAGCAAACCCGCAGCTTCTGCTATGTCGATGATCTGATCCGCGGCTTTATTGCGCTGATGGAAAGCCCGGCAGAGGTCACCGGCCCGATCAATCTGGGCAATCCCGGTGAGTTCACCATCCGGCAGCTGGCCGAGAAAGTTATCGCGATGACTGGATCGAGGTCTGAGCTCATCCAGCTGCCGCTTCCCGCCGACGATCCCCGCCAGCGCCGCCCCGATATAACGCTGGCGCAGAACACTTTGGGTTGGAATCCGACTATCGCGCTTGAGCAGGGGCTGGAAAAGACAATTGCCTATTTCGCCGGATTGAAAAGCTAAACTCGGTTTAGAATAATTTATTTTCAATGAGATAGGGCGCGAGTACGTCGACGCCGATGCTTTTTGCCAGATGGTTGCCGTCTGACAACACGGGTTTGCCCGCCGCCAGCGGCAAGCATGCTTGGTCCGGCGGGCAGAATGGCGCTGAAAGATCGATAATCTTCGTGCGGTCCGCAGCAACCCGGCGGATTGTTTGCGCGGCCTTGCCATCGCTGTTCGATGCCATCCAATTAACCGACCGCCCCCAGTGATGATCGAGCGCCAGCGCGGCAGGCAGCAGCCGTTTGGACGTCGGGGTATCGAGCAAAATCACCACTTCCTTGCCGCTCAGGGCTGCAAGAGTCCGGGTGAGCGAATTGGAAAGGGCAAGCGGATCGCCGCCCTTATCAACCTGCTCTTGATAGGCGCCCCAGAATCCCGCCAGCACCGCCGTTTTAATTGCCGGACTGGCGTTGATTCGCGCCAGCAGTTCGCGGTTTTTCGCGATGCAGGCGTCTGATGCTTGGCCTTGCAGGGCGCTTGAACGGTAACCGAGCAGCGGCGGGCAGGCGGAGGATGCGATCAGCAGGCCGTGACGCCCCGCCAATTTCGCCGGAGCATCAAGCGCCGCAGAGACCGCTGCCGCATGCGAATCGCCCCATAGGATAAAGTTTGCTTGGCTGAGCGGCTGGCCTTGCGGGTCAGCATTAATGCGGCATTGCGTTCCGGCGAACAGCTTGCTCAGCGGCGCATCGACACAGGCACGGCTGTCGGCGTCGAAATCATTCGTCGCAGATGCTAGCCGCAGCGACGTTTGATCGAAGCGCTGCGGTGCACCGTGAAACAGAAGAACCACGCTCGCCAGCGCCGCTACCGCCAGACTTCCGCCGCCCGCCATGACAAAGATCGCCTTTTGCGAATAGCGTTTGGCATCGCGGAATGGTCGCTCGACAAAGCGCCACGAGGCCCATGCCAGCAACACACTGGCGGCGAGCGCGGCCAAGCGCATCGCGGTCAGATTCTGCGGGGTTGAAGCGGCATAGGCGTAGTTGAGCAACGGGAAATGCGCGAGGTAGAGGCTGTAGGAAATCAGCCCGATGCCGACCAGAACTGGCGCGCCGAGCAGGCGTGAGGGCCAGGTTGTCACATTGCGTCCGGCGGCGAGGATAAAGGCTGCGCCAAGGCATGGTGGCAGCGCGGCGAGGCCGGGGAAAGCCTGCTGCGCGTCATAGGTCACCACCGACCATCCGATCATCGCCAACCCTGCTAAAACGAGCCCAGCGCTCAGCCCCGGACGGCGAATTTCGGGCACAAATCCGGCGGAAATCAGCGCGCCGAGCAGCAATTCCCAGGCGCGGGCCGGGAGCAGGAAGAAGGTTGCCGATGGGTACTGGTAGGTGCCGATAATCGACAGCACGAGCGATGCCAGCAGGATCAACCACAGCACGCCGCCCAACACCTTGCGTCCGTTTCGCAGCAGCAGCCACAGCAGGATTGGGAAGACAATATAGAACTGTTCCTCCACCGCGAGCGACCAAGTGTGGAGCAGCGGACGGTTGCCGTTGTCCGAAAAATAGCCGTCGCCGCGCCAGAACAGCACGTTTGACAAGAAGCTGACCACCGACAGCGTGCATTTGGCGAGCGCGGTGTAACCGTCTGGAAGCAGGATGAAATATCCCGCAACAATGGTGAAAAACAGCGTAGCCAGCAGCGCCGGGAGGATACGCCGGGCGCGCCGTTCGTAGAATTTGAGGATCGAAAAGCGGTCCTCGTCAAAGTCCTTGAGCAGGATGCCGGTGATCAGATAGCCCGAGATGACGAAGAAAATATCGACCCCGACAAAGCCGCCGGAAAACCCCGGAACCGCGGCGTGGAACAGGATTACCGGCAGCACGGCAACCGCGCGCAGCCCGTCAATGTCCCGGCGATAGGATAGGTTGGTCAAAGGTTCGCTCGCCCCGGCATCACCGCCTCATGACAATTTTGGCAGGATTTTGCTACTCGCAACGGCGCACAAACGGCACACAAGTGGTTCATCAACGCCGCAACCCGCGCCGCAGCAGCGCCCCGGCGCGGCGCAGCAAGAATATCGGGCCAAGTTTGGCGGCGTGGGCGCGCACTTCGGCCCAATTCCCCTCGCGCCCGAGCAGCCGCAAAAGATCCCAGCGCAGTCCGCGCGTCCGGCTGGCGATGGCACTGCGCGACAGACCAAACAGCGGACCGTGGGTTTCATAAGCGGCGATCATTTCGGCGCAGTATTGTTTGAGCCGCGCGGGGCCAATCGCTGCCATCCGCTCAGTCCACGATCCTGCTGCGCCGAGCCGGTAGGTGCTGGTCGCCTCGGGCAAATACCAAGCCCCCCCGCGCGCGGCAAAGCCGAGCAGCAGGAAGGCATCGAGCACCGGGGCGGCATAGATCGTTTCGGGAAGTTCCTCCAACCGGCTGCGGCGGAACATCAGCGATGCGGTGGGGGCCATCATCGAAGGCTGGCGGCAGAGTTCTTCGGCGCTGACATGGCGGGGCTGGGGCCCATAATCGAATTGCCTTTCCTGTGAGCCATCGGAAAGCTCGACCATGGCGGCGGTGAACACCACATCGAGTTCGGGATGCGCGGATAGCGCCGCCACCTGCCGCGCCAGTTTATCATCCTGCCGCCAGAAATCATCGCCTTCAAGGATGGTGACAAATTCGCCCGTGGCTGCGACGAATACCGAACGGGCGTTGCCCATAAAGCCAAGGTTGGCATCATGCGCGATGACCGTGAGCCGCCCTGGGTTCGCCGCCTCGAGCGCGCGCAGGACGGCGCGGGTGCCATCGGGCGAACAGTCCTCACCGATGATAATCTCGACGGCAAAATCACTCTGCTGTGTGAGGATCGATTCGACCGCCTGAGCAATCGTCGCCTCCTGTCCATAAGTGATGACGCAGGCACTGACGAGCGGGGTGGATGGGGCCGGGGTGGTCATGCGAGCTTTGCTTTGCGCAAATAGGCGAGCACCTCGCCGCGCTGCGCCGGGTAAAACAGGGCCATCAGCAACGCATAGATTGCTCCTCCTGCAACCAGCACAACCGCCAAAATCGACAGCGGCCCCATAACCGTCCGCACCGCCAGCGCATCGTGCAGCAGCCACATCGCCGCCGCCATCACCGCAGACCCAAGCGCCACCGGCGCAACATCGCGCAGCTGGGTCAGTGCACCGTAACCGATCATCCGCTGGGCAAGGTAGGCGTTGATGAAAAAGGCGATCACGGCAAACACCGACTGGCTTACCGCGAGACCGGCAATCCCCATAAAGCTGCCGGCAATCATGCAGGTGAATCCAGCGATTTTCTTGGCCACCTCAGCCTGAAAATACCGGTGGGTGCGGTCAAGCACGATCGGCACTTGCAGGTTAATCACTTGCATCGGGAACAGCGCGCCTGCCAGCGCAAGATAGACCACCAGCGGCGCGGCCTCGGCCCATTTCGCGCCGAACATCGCCAGAACAATCGGCTTTGCCAGCACCGCCAGCGCCGCCATTGCTGGAAAGGAAATGGCGACCGAGGCGGCGTTGAGGTTTTTGCAAATGCCGCGCAGGCGGCCCAGCTCGCTTGCCGCCTGCGCCATGATCGGCAGCGCAAGCCGGTTGATGATCGTGCTGATCAGATTGCCGGGGATCTGCTGGATGCCCTGCGCCCGGTTATAAATCCCCAGCGGCTGGACCCCGAACATCCGCCCGATAATCAGCGCGAAGCCTTGGTTATACGCCATATCGAGCGCCGATGAGGCCGAGATCATCGATCCTGACCGCAGCATCGGCGCAACCTCTCGCAACGACATATGCAGCCGCGGCCGCCAATCGCTGGCGAACCAGATCAGCACGCCACCCACCAGCGCATAGAGCATTGGCTGAAGCGCGAGCGACCACACCCCCATCCCGGCGAGCGCCATGCCCACAGCCACCGCGCTCGACACCAAAAACGCAGCCACGCCGATCAACGCCAGCGGGCGAATATCGAGCTTCAGCGTGAGCAGCGCGGTGGGCACCGTGGCAATCGCGCCGAACACCACTTGCAGCGCGGCGAGCGGCATCAGCACCGCCAGCATGTCCTGATGATAGAACCGCGCAACCGGAATACTGATCGCGGCAATCAGCAGCGCAATCGCGCCGCTGGCGATCAGGTTGAGCCAGAACAGCGAGCTTTGCTGGTCAGGCGTGCAGCCGCGCTGCTGGATCAGGATCGTACCCAATGCAGTCTGCACCAATGCCGTGCCGAGCGCGGCGAAGAACGCCGTCAGCGCGACCAGTCCAAAGGCGACGGGGCCCAGGATGCGCGCGAGGATGATCGAGACCACCAGCCCCAGCCCCTGCCGCAGGCCGAGTTCGAACACAGACCACTGGGCGGCGCGCAGCCTCATGCGCTAGGCTTCGAGGCTAGCCAGAAACTGGCGTTCCAGTTCGAGCAGATCCTGCTTGCGGTCCTTCAGGCGTTTAGCGGGCACCCCGCCAACGATAGTGAACGGTGGCCATTTCCCGGTGACCAGCGACAGTGCGTTGACCGCGCAGCCTTCGTGCAAATGGGTGCCCGGCAGAATCACCGAGCCGCAACCGACGATCACGTGCCGCCCGATATGCACCGGACGGTCCCGCACTGCCTTGAACCGGTCGGGCACCGTGGGATTGGTCATCGTCGCGCCGCTGTAGTCGTCGCTGCTCGAATAGACCGAAACGCGGCCCGAAAGCCCGCTGAAATCATCGAAGGTTATCGCGGCTGCGCCGACAATGTTGGCTGCCGGGGCAATGTGGATATAGTTGCCCATAAGGATACCGCCCGCCCCGGCAGAGATCACGCAGAAATCGTCAATCCGCACGTGCGATCCGATTGTGATGCGCTCAGCGCCATAGATTGACGCCTTGTCGGATATGAGCACGTTCTCACCCAGGCTGGCGAAGTCCATCGCGGCGAGTGCGGCGGGAGTGAGAAATGCCATTCGCGCTCAGCCTTTAATAGCCGCGCAAATGCGCGCGACATCTGCTGCTTGAAGCCCCGGATAGATCGGCAGGCACAGCACCGTTTGCGCCGCCGCGTTGCCGCGCGGCAGTCTGGCCGGATCGGCGCTTTCACAATCGCGGTAAACCGAGAGGTTGGAGAGCAAGGGATAGAAATATTTGCGCGCCAACACGCCCGCTTGCTTAAGATCATCGTAAAGTTCGTTGCGCGAGCGGCCAAAGGCAGAAGCATCGACCAAGATCGGGAAATAGCCATAATTAGCCCGGCCATCGGGCAGTTCGGGCACCACTATTCCCACCAGCCCTTGCAAATGATCGCGATAGGCGCGGTCAACTTCGGCGCGCGCGGCAATATCGCCATCGACGCGCGCCAGTTGCAACACGCCGAGCGCGGCGTTGATCTCGCTCATCTTGCCGTTGATGCCGATTTCGGGGATTTCATCCTCGCTGGCGATGCCGAAGTTGCGCAGCAGATCGACGCGGGCTTTGTCCTGCGCCGTCTGGCTGATGATCGCCCCGCCCTCAAAGGTGTTGAACACCTTGGTGGCGTGAAAGCTGAGCACCGCAAGGCGGCCATGGTTGAGCAGCGAACCGTTGCCGTGGGTTACGCCAAAGGCATGCGCGGCGTCATAGATCACCGGGATACCGTGCCGCGCGCTGATCGCCTCAAATGCCTCAACATCGCATGCCCGCCCATAGCAGTGCACCGGCATGATCGCGCGGGTTTGCGGGGTGATCGCCGCTTCGGCGAGCGCCGGATCGAGGTTGAAATGCGATTGGCCAATGTCAGCGAATACCGGCTTTGCCCCGGCAATCGCAATCGCATGGCTGGTCGCGGCGAACGAATAGGGCGTGGTCACCACCTCGCCATCGTTGATGTCGAGCGCGAGCAGCGCCAATTGCAGCGCCACCGTGCCGTTGTTGACCAGGCTGACGAAGGGCACGCCGAGATAGGCCGCCAGAT
>JAYVNC010000191.1:0-4440 GCA_043758655.1 Novosphingobium sp. | reverse complement strand
GCTGCGCACCGCGCGCAAATTGATGGATGGCATGGTGTGGGGATAGGGTCGCGCGCGGCACCTGACAATCAAGGACGTACAATGACCGACCGCATCACCTCATGGCATCCCGCCCCATCAAAGCCGTGCTATGTTCCACCGCACGGTGCCATTGATGCGCACTGCCATGTATTCGGCCCGATGGCGCAATTCCCTTTCAGTGCCTCGGCCAAGTACCTGCCCGAGGACGCCGGGCCGGACATGCTGTTTGCGCTGCGCGACCACCTTGGCTTTGCCCGCAATGTCATCGTTCAGGCGAGCTGCCACGGGACGGACAATGCCGCGACCTTGAACGCAATAGCCAAATCGAACGGCAAAGCGCGCGGTGTTGCGGTTGTCGACCCTACAATTTCTGAAGGCGAGCTTGCGGCGCTGCACGCGGGTGGAATGCGCGGGGTGCGGTTCAATTTCCTTAAGCGGCTGGTGGATAACGCGCCCAAGGACAAGTTCCTCGAAGTTGCGCGCCGGCTTCCCGCAGGCTGGCACGTAGTGGTCTATTTCGAGGCCGATATTCTGGAGGAATTGCGCCCGTTCATCGACGCAATCCCGGTGCCGCTGTTGATCGATCACATGGGGCGGCCCGATGTGACCCAAGGCCCCGACGGCGCGGATATGAAGGCGTTTCGCGGCCTGCTCGATAGCCGCGACGATATCTGGTTCAAGACCACCTGCCCTGACCGGCTCGATCCGGCCATTAACGGTCTAGGCGGTGATCCGTGGAACGCCTTCGCCCATTCGGTTGCGCCGCTGGTCGCCGATTATCAGGACCGGGTGATATGGGGCACCGATTGGCCGCACCCCAACATGGAAAACAACGTGCCCGATGATGGCCATTTGGTTGATATCATCCCGCGCATCGCGCCCACCGCCGAAATGCAGCGCAAGTTGTTGATCGATAATCCGATGCGGCTCTACTGGCCTGAGGAATTGGGATGACCCGCAAGCAAACCTAGGCCTGCGCGCGCTTTGGTGGGAACCGCAATTCAGGGTTTATGCTCATCGAGCGGCGTACCGCTATGCAAATAGGCGGGAGCCTCAATCAAGATGAAAGCAATTCGGCAAACTTTGTCGGTCGTATTGCGCCACAGATGGTTGGTGCCGCGCTGGACGACGATCCCGCCCTGCCGCACGGTGCGCTTGGCACCGTCCTCAAGCTCAAGCTCGATCTCGCCTTCGAGGACGATGCCGTAGTCGATTGAATTGGTGCGGTGCATCGGGCTTTGTTTACCCGGCAGCATATCGGTGATGCGGATCACTGAACCTTGGTTGATCGTCAGGCCAGCGTCGCGCAGCCGCCCGTCGGTTTCATCGTTGTTGTCCGCCGGGACGGTCTGAGTTGTCCAGACCAGCAGGAAGGCCGCATCGCCTGACGGGATCAGTTTGGTGGGCGAGTGGTCCTCTGAGCGGAACACAGCGCGCCCATTGGCATCGTGCCCGGTGACGACGCGCTGGACCAGCGGCAGACCCGAATCGCTGACAGCGCTCACGCTTTGACCACGCGTTGCTCGATCACTCCAAACGGCGCACGGCCGTCGGCCGAGACACCCTCCATCCGCACCGTATCACCGAAGCGCATAAATCCCGTCTTTGGTGCGCCGCTATCGACCACTTCAATCCCGCGCCGCTCGGCGATGCACGATGAGCCCACCTCCCGGAAGTTCGCGTTGGATACGGTGCCCGATCCGATGACCGTTCCCGCCACCAGATCTCGCGTGCGCGCCGCATGAGCGATCAGCTCGTGGAAGCCATAGCCCATTGGCTCACCATGGGCAGCACCGAAACGTAATCCATTCCAGTCCACGTTGAGCGTAAGGCAGGTGCGGCCGCTGCGCCAATCATCGCCCAGTTCGTCCGGCGTCACCGCGAAGGGCGCCATCGCGCTCGGCGGCTTGGCCTGAATCCAGCCGAATCCGGTCTTCATTTCAGGCCCCGCCAGCGCGCGCAGGGACCAATCGTTGATCTGCACCAAAAGCTTGATATGCCCCATCGCGTCCGGAGCCGAAGTGCCCATCGGCACCGCATCGATCACCACCCCGAATTCGCCTTCAAAATCGATCTGCAGCGCCTCATCAGCCATGCGGACATCTTCGGTAGGACCATAGAACTTGTCCGAAACGCCCTGATACATCAGCGGAAAATCGACCTTGGGTTTATCAATGCCAAGTACCTTGTCCATCAGCGCGCCGTGGCTGGCGTAGACCGAACCATCGAGCCACTGCCATGAGCGCGGCAATGGGGCCATCAGCATGGCGGCATCAAGCGCATCTGGGAAGTGGGTTACGGCGGCGAGCCCGGGTGCGACCGCATCCCAGTTTTCGATCGCTTCCAGCAGCGTCTTGACCGGCGCATTGCTGCAAGCGGTGCCATCGGGCGAGACGATCACCAGCCGTCCGTCCTTGGTGCCGTCATTCACAGTTGCAAGGCGCATCGCAGTCTCCCGATTATAATCAGTTCTCCGGTTAGTGCCCGGTGGCCGTGCGAGCAACGGCATTCGGTCGATAGTGTGGCATCGAATCTATGTGATGGTCGGGCAAATGCGGTACGGCCAAAACCGATAAGACATCGCGGATAAAAGGGGTTTTCATGGCGATCTGGCACAAACACGGATCGGTAGTCGAGGCAAAGGCAGCCGTCCTGTGGGCCGCTGAATGACCAGCCCGCTCCATGCGATGATCGCCGATTTCGCCGATCTGTTTTACACCCAGCGCCAGCCGCGTCGGGCGTTCGAGAAGTATGTTTCGCCCGATTACATCCAGCATAGTCCGAACATCACCGATGGCCCTGAAGCGGCGCTCGCCATGCTTGAGCCGCTGTTTGGCCACGAAGACGCGCGCTTTGAAATCAAGCGGATCATTATCGAAGATCCTTACGCCGTGATCCACCTGCACGGCCGCCCCGATCCTGCGAGCTAGGGCGTAGCGGTGGCTGATGTTTATCGCGTTGCCGATGGCAAGATCGTTGAGCATAGGGATGTCGTCCAGCCGATGCTTGCCGACAAGCTCAACGCGCGCGATACGGTGTAATGGCCCTGCCAGATCGCCAGCACGCCCCTCATTAACGTCATCTCGATTACGCTGGAAGTGCCATCGAATTCTTGGAGGAAGAATATGCCTGATCTTACGCTTTACCATTTCCCGGGTGCCTGCTCGCGTATCACCATGATCGCACTGGAGCACATCGGCTGCGATTACGATGACGTGATGGTCAATCTGGTGGCGGGCGAGCACATGAAGCCCGCGTATCAAGCGACCAATCCGCGCGGCAAAGTGCCCGCGCTGTTGATCGATGGAGAACTGCTGAGCGAAAATGCCGCGATCTTGCTGTGGCTGAATGAGACGTTCCCCGAGGCTGGGCTGATGCCCGCCGCAGCCGACGCCAGAGCCCGCGCGCGGATCAATTCAGACCTGTTCTGGCTGAGCGCCGTCTGGCATCCTTATGTTCGTGCCAACAGGATGCCGATCCGCTGGACCACCGGCGACACCGCCCCGGTGCACGAACGCGGCAAGCTGCTGCTGGCGCTTTGCCTGAAACAGCTTGAAGAGCGGTTGCACACCGCGCCGTGGTGGTACGGCGAATGGTCTATCCTCGATGTCTATTTCTACTGGTGCTATACCACGGCGGCCGAGGGTGAATTTGACCTTTCGCCCTACCCCGCGATCCTGCGCCACCGCGCTGCGATTGAGGCCTTGCCCGCCTTCGCACGTGCTGTTACGCGAGAGACTGCGGCCCAAGCGAAGAGTGCTGCTGCTGAGGCGGTGGTGGTCTAAGGGATGCTGCTCCAACTTTTTGCAAGGCTGCGCGGGGATTATCGAGGCTAACCCTTCGTGCGATTGCGGTAGCTTCCGCTAAGCTCCTCGCGCAAAGATTCGCGTACCATTGGGTCGAGCGGGATCACATTGGCTGTGGCGAAGCGTTCGGTTTCAACCGCGTGGGCGGCGATGCGTTCAATCACCCAACGCAGAGCTGCATCGTTATTATTGGTGATATGCCATTGTAAAACCTGGCGGATCGGCGGGATATCGAACGGCAATTCGCGCACCGCGATCGGATAAATGCGTGACATCCGGGATGCCAGCCGCCGGTGCATCGTCGCGAGACGGTTTGATCCGATGATAAGGCCGGGAACCGAAAGGAATGTTGGCGCTACGACTTCCAACCTTCGGGTTTGCTTCTGACGGCGCACGATTGCATCTTCAAAGGCCGGAATACGCGATTTCCCAAAGCGTGAGGTGACGTGGCCGAGGCTGAAATAGAGTGCTGGGGTCATCGGTTCTTGCATGGCCGGGTTTTCTTCCCAGCCGATTACCACATGGTCATCCTCGAACAGTATTTGGCTTGGATGGTCGCCCGAAATGGCACAGTCGAGTGTCAGCAGCAGATCGATCTGGTTCCGTTCGAGCG
>JAYVNC010000190.1:0-4474 GCA_043758655.1 Novosphingobium sp. | reverse complement strand
CTCAACAGCAGCAAGTTTTCCATGAAAGCACCTCCTGCCACCTTGAATCAGCTCCGCTAACTCCGCGCAAGATATTTAATGGGTCCTGACCCTAGGCGCTGCCAAGGGTTGAGTGTCACCCGTTCATCCCCTCTCGCAGGCGTTCACCTCTGCAAATTAGCACTGGTGGCGGTAGATTAACCGCAACGATGGGATCGGACCAACCAGCTTAACTGTCGGCCTGCCCCTGAAGTGCCTTCATATAAAGGCCCACCGAAATGAGTGCTAGCCCGCCAACCATTAGCGCGATGATCACTTGGAACATTTCCATTGCCCTAGTCCTTCATACAGCGTTCGAAGTTTGCTTCGGCCGCACTTGCAAGGCGGAGTTTAGATTGCTGGTCCAAGATAGGAGACGGAGTCTCGTCTTCAAGGAACTTAGCAGCAATATCACACGTATCGTGTTTCTCGCGAGCATATTCGACAAAGACCGCGCCGGCTGCGGCAAACATTGCTGCCAAACCGGAACCAATTAGCAAATTGGCCCAGTTAAATTTCCGGCGCGTGGAGGATGGATCGGTCAATGCCCGCCCTCAAGCACAAACCGCTTGTCGCAATAGCCGCAGTCAACATAGCCCTTTTCATCAATCTCAAGCCATACGCGCGGATGGCCGAGGGCGGGGGCGGTTTGGCTCGCGCCGTTACATTTCACGCGAGCTGAATGCACGGTGACAGTTTCGGGTGCGGCGGAGGGGGCGGTCGAGGAGATCGGGGCGGGTGTCATGGCAGATCCAGTGAATGGCGTTAGGCTTCCCCCTTTACGCAAAGCCGTTCCTGCCGCAAGAGCGCGACCATGTCTCATGGCCCCGCAATCTCGATCCGTAATGTCGTCAAACGCTATTCCGGCGTCAAAGGCGCGCCCGGAAAGCTCGCGCTCGATGATGTCTCGTTTGATGTTCCTGCCGGACAGATCTTCGGTCTGCTCGGGCCGAACGGCGCGGGCAAATCGACGCTGATCAATATCCTCGCCGGGCTCGTCACAAAAACCAGCGGTCATGCCGCGATCTGGGGCTTCGATATTGATGCCAATCCGCGCAACGCCAAACGGTCAATCGGCATCGTCCCCCAGGAAGTGGTGTTCGATCCGTTCTTCACCCCGGCTGAGGTGCTTGATTATCAGGCCGGATACTACGGCGTCCCCAAAGAGGCGCGGCGTACGCTTGAACTGCTCGCGGCGGTGCATCTATCAGACAAGGCCAATGCCTATTCGCGCACGCTTTCGGGCGGGATGAAGCGGCGGCTGCTGATCGCCAAGGCGCTGGTCCATACGCCGCCGGTGATCGTGCTCGATGAACCGACCGCAGGCGTCGATGTTGAGCTGCGGCGGCAATTGTGGGAGCTCGTCGCGCAGCTCAATGCCGAGGGTGTGACGGTAGTTCTCACCACGCACTATCTCGAGGAAGCCGAGCAACTGTGTGACCGCATCGCCATCATCAACCACGGCAAACTGATCGCCGACAAGCCGACGCGCGAGCTGGTGGAAATGGCGCGCGAGAAAATCGTCGTGCTGACGCTTGACCGCGATGTCGCGACGCTCCCCGCCAGCACCACCTTCATCAAATGCGTTGCGGCTGGTGAACGCGCGGTTGAGATCACTTATAACAAGGATGCCACAAATGCCGGTGAAGTGCTCGCCGCCGTGCAGGCCCAAGGTTTCGCGATTGTCGATGTAACGACCAGAGAAGCCGATCTTGAAGACGTGTTCGTTAGCCTGACCAGCGGCGCAAAGTCCTCTGCCTAGGGCTTGGAGAAGTGGCGTGAATCGGCACGGCTCCGCAATCGATTCAACGATCCAGTTTCAGCTGTGCCGACCGAACCACGCGCCAATCGCCTTGAGACACGCGGCGGATACGTTTACCACAATTGCGGCATTTGCCCGAATAATCGATCCCATCGTTGATCACCAATTCGCGGATCGGATCGTGTCGATTGAGCAAGCATTGAAGCGCAGGAATTTTCATCTCGTCTTTCCAAAGCTTAGTTCAGTAAATCTGGCATTGCATGAACGTGCCGCGTAGTCCGCTGTTCCCTGCGCTATGAAATATTCTAAGATTTTTACGTATCTTCCAGCGTTGAGCGGCGTCTGACGAGACGCTTGCGATAGTGGCCCGGCCCCGCCATTACGGTGCCGTGTTCCACTTTAGCAGTCCGCACCATGCAGCATGACGTCATCATCATCGGTTCCGGCGCGGCTGGACTCACCGCCGCCTTGGCGCTGGCGGGCGAGCGCAAGGTTCTCGTCCTTGCCAAGGGTGATTTAACCGGCGGATCAACGGCATGGGCGCAGGGCGGTATCGCGGCTGTGCTCGATGCAGGCGACACCTTTGACGAACATATCCGCGATACCATGATCGCTGGCGTCGGGCTAAATCGGCGAGAAACGGTCGAGTTCGTGATTGAAGCCGCGCCGCTTGCTATCGAGCGGCTGATCGCGCTCGGGGTGCCGTTCAACGCCGAGGGGCGCGATCTGCACCTGACGCGTGAGGGCGGGCATTCGCACCGGCGGATCGTCCATGTTAACGATGCGACCGGTTGGGCGGTGCAATCGGCGCTGCTGAAAGCGGCTGATGCCCATGCCAACATCACGCTGCTGCCGGGCCAAGCTTGCATCGATCTGATCACCGGGCGGCATGAGGAGCGCTATTCGGGTTCGGGCCGGGTCTGGGGCGCCTATGCGCTCGATGAAAAGACCGGCAAAGTTGAGGCACACACTGCCTGCGCGACGATCCTGGCGAGCGGCGGGGCGGGGCGCGTTTATCAGTATTCCACCGCCCCGCGCGGCGCGACGGGGGACGGTATCGCCATGGCCTGGCGGGCAGGCGCGCGCGTTTCCAATATGGAGATGATGCAGTTCCACCCGACCTGCCTCTATAGCCTTTCGGTCAAGAACTTCCTGATCACCGAGGCAGTGCGCGGCGAAGGCGGCCACCTGATCAACCCACGCACCGGCAAACGCTTCATGGCCGATTATGATGAGCGGCTGGAACTCGCCCCGCGCGATGTCGTCGCCCGCGCCATCGATGCCGAGATCAAGCGCGATGGGCTCGATTTCGTCCACCTCGATATCAGCCACATGCCGCCTGATTTCGTGAAGGGGCACTTCCCCAACATCTACGAAAAGCTGACCGGCCTTGGCATTGATATGACCACCCAGCCGATCCCGGTGGTGCCAGCCCAGCATTACACCTGCGGCGGCGTGCTGGTTGATCTCGATGGCCGCACCGACCTCCCCGGGCTTTATGCTGCGGGCGAATGCACCGAAAGCGGGCTGCACGGGGCCAACCGGCTGGCGTCTAATTCCCTGCTCGAATGCTTCGTTTTCGGCGAAGCTGCGGCGGCGCACATTCTGGCGAAGTGGGACAGCTTCGATACCCCGCCAAAAGTGCGCGGCTGGGATGAAAGCCGGGTGACCGATTCGGACGAAGAGGTCATCATCAAACAGAACTGGACCGAAATCCGCCGCTTCATGTGGAACTACGTCGGCATTGTCCGCACCACCAAACGCCTTGAACGCGCCGCACATCGGATCAAGCTGCTCACCGATGAGGTTGAGGATTACTACGGCCACTTCCGTGTTTCGACCGACCTCATCGAACTGCGCAACCTGCTGCAATGCGCCGAATTGATCGTCCGCTCGGCACTCGCGCGACATGAAAGCAGGGGACTGCACTTCACGCTCGACTATCCGGCGATGCTCAAGGTGGCGCGCGATACCGTGCTGGTGCCTTGAAAAAATAATGAGAACGGAGAACATATGCCGCAAGTCACTGCCAATGGAATTCAGATCGAAACCGAATGCCACGGCGATCCTGCCAATCCGGCGATGCTGCTCATCATGGGGCTCGGCGCGCAGTTAACGCTGTGGCCGATTGAACTGATCGACGCGCTGGTGGCGCGCGGGTTTTATGTTGTGCGGTTTGATAATCGCGACATCGGGCTGTCACAGAAGTTCACCCACGCAGGGCTGCCGAACTTTCCGGTGCTGGTGATCAAGCAGAAGCTTGGGCTCAAACCAAAGCTCGCCTATCGCCTCAGCGATATGGCCGCCGATGCGGTCGGTGTGCTCGATGCTTTGGGAATTGCGCGCGCGCACATTGTCGGGGCATCGATGGGCGGGATGATCGCGCAACTGGTCGCTGCATCGTTCCCAGATCGTGTGCTCTCGCTGACCTCGATCATGTCGACTACCGGAAATTCCGCTCTGCCGCCCGCAGGCCGCGCGGCGTTGAAGGCGTTGACCACGCCGCTGCCGCCGGGCGGGGGGCTCGATGCCTATATCGCGCTCGGCCCGATGCGTGCGGCGGCGATTGGCAGTCCGGGCTATCCAACTGACCTTGATCGCCAGCGCGAGCGGCTGATTTTAGAATTCAATCGGTCCTTCCACCCCACCGGAGCCCCGCGCCAATATGCCGCGATCATTGCTGATGGCGACCGG
>JAYVNC010000189.1:0-4476 GCA_043758655.1 Novosphingobium sp. | reverse complement strand
TCGGCTTTGATGCCAAGCCTTATATCGAGTTGCCCGCGCGCGGCATGCCGCAATTCCCGCGTGAATGGTCGCGGGTGACGACAACTACGGTGGCTTATGGCCACGGCATTTCGGTGACGCCGATGCACCTTGCGAGCGCCTATGCGGCGCTGGTCAACGGCGGCGTGTGGCGTCCGGCGACGCTGCGGCTGTTGCAACCCGGACAGGCTCCCGCAGGCCGCCGCGTATTCAAAGCGGCGACTTCTGCACGGATGCGCCAGCTTTTGCGGCTGATCGCCAATGTCGGCACCGGGCGCTCGGCCAA
The DNA here is from genome assembly GCA_043758655.1 of Novosphingobium sp. Lineage (GTDB taxonomy): Bacteria > Pseudomonadota > Alphaproteobacteria > Sphingomonadales > Sphingomonadaceae > Novosphingobium. Next base: position 4,172 of record JAYVNC010000189.1, on the reverse strand, counting down.
TGCCGCCGGTTTCCGGGTTGGCGGCAAAACCGGCACCGCCGAGATCGGTGACAAGAATGGCTATCACAAGGACAAGGTCATCACGACCTTCGCTTCAGCATTTCCGATGGATCACCCGCGCTATGTCGTGCTTACCACGCTGGTCGAACCCAAGGCGACTGAGGCCACCCACGGCCAGCGTACCGCCGCGTGGAACGCCGCGCCGATTGTTGGCCGGGTGGTTCCGCGCATCGGGCCGCTTCTGGGGATTATGCCCGATGATACGCGCGACATTGATATCACCGACCTTGCCCCGCTGGTCGCCAGCGGAGACGGCGAGTGAAGCTGGGCGAGATCGCCCGCCAGGCCGGGATTGCTTTGCCAGCGGGCACGGCCTCGAACGTTAGCGGCGATCAAACCGTCACCGGCTTTGCGATAGACAACCGCAAGGTCGCCCCCGGTTGCGTGTTCGGCGCGTTTGAGGGTGCAAGCGTTAACGGTGAGGACTTTATTCCGGCGGCAGTGAAGGCCGGAGCAATTGCCGTCGTGGCGCGGGCGCAGGCCAAGGTTGAGGGCGCTGCGCACATTGCCGATGCCATGCCGCGCCGAGCTTTCGCGCAGCTGGCAGCAAAGTTTTTCACGCCTGTGCCCGAAACCATCGTCGCGGTCACCGGGACCAACGGCAAGACCTCCACCGTCGAGATGTGCCGACAGATTTGGCGCATGTCGGGGCACCGCGCCGCCTCAATCGGGACACTCGGTGTCACCACTTCGGATGAGAGCATTTCCACCGGGCTGACCACGCCCGACATCGTCACCTTCCTCGCCAATATGTCGGGGCTGGCGCGAGAAGGGGTGACGCATGTTGCCTATGAGGCTTCGAGCCACGGGCTTTCGCAGTTTCGCAATGAGGGCCTGCGGGTGAAGGCGGGGGCGTTCACCAACCTTAGCCGCGATCACCTCGATTATCATCGCACGATGGAAGACTATTTCGCCGCCAAGATGCGCCTGTTCACCGAGGTGATCGAGCCGGGCGGCACGGCAGTAATCTGGGCTGATGATATGTGGTCAGCCAAAGCATCCGAACAGGCCATGACCCGGGGGCTGAGCCTGTTCACCGTGGGCGAGAAGGGGGACTCGATCCGCCTTCTCGCCCGCACCCCATCGCAGCTTGGGCAGGGGCTTGAGATCGAATTTGACGGGCAGAAGCGCAAGGTAAACCTGCCACTAATCGGTGCCTATCAGGCGGCCAATTCGCTGGTTGCGGCGGGGCTGGTTTTGGCAACAGGCGGCGATGCGGGCGCGACATTCGATGCGCTATCCCGCCTGCAACCGGTACGCGGAAGGCTGGAACGCGCAGGCATTACGCGCGCGGGCGCGCCAGTCTATGTTGACTACGCGCATACCGCCGACGCGCTGGAAGCGGCGATTGCTGCGCTTCGCCCGCACGTTTCCGGGCGGTTAATCGCTGTGTTTGGCGCGGGCGGGGATCGCGATACGGGCAAGCGGCCTGAAATGGGCAAGGTCGCAGGCGAACAGGCCGACTTGGCAATCGTCACCGACGATAATCCGCGCGGTGAGGATGCGGCTGAAATCCGCGCTCAGGTGCTCGCCGGAGCGCCCGGAATGCGCGAGATTGGCGATCGCCGGTCGGCCATCGCCTTTGCCGTTGCCGAGGCCGGGAAGGACGACATCGTCCTCATCGCTGGAAAGGGCCACGAACAGGGCCAGATTATCGGGCGCGGGGCAGACATGCGCGTGCTGCCGTTTGACGACGTATCCGTTGCTAGGGAGGTCGCAGGCCAATGACCATCGCCGCACTGCTCGATTGGCCCGCGCTCCCGAGTGACGATCTGCCGCTGGCGCTGTGGTATGCCGATGCCATCGCAGCTGCCACGGGCGGAACTGCGAGTGGCGCGTTCCAAACCTCAGGCGTCGAGATTGACAGCCGCGACGTTATGCCGGGCGACTTGTTCTTTGCCATGAACGGCGAGAACATGGACGGACACCGCTTCGTTGACGGGGCTTTTGCCCGCGGGGCCAGCGCCGCTGTGGTCAATCGGCCAGTGGTCGGCCCGCATATCATCGTTGATGACACGTTCCTCGCGCTTCAAGCGCTCGCCCGGGCGGCGCGCGAACGCGGCAATGCAAAGATCATCGGGGTGACTGGATCAGTCGGCAAAACCGGGGTCAAGGAAGCTATTTTTGCCGCGCTTGATCGCGGCAGCAACGGGCAGGCGCACCGCTCGGTCAAAAGCTATAATAACCACGTCGGTGTGCCGCTCAGCCTTTCGCGGATGCCAGCGCGCGCCAAATTCGGCGTGTTCGAAATGGGGATGAACCACGCGGGCGAGATCGCCGGGCTTACGACGCAGGTCAGCCCGCATGTTGCAGTAATCACCACGATTGCCCCGGCGCACATCGAAAATCTTGGCAGCGAAGAGGCGATTGCCCAGGCCAAGGCAGAGATTTTCCTCGGGCTTGAACCCGGCGGAACCGCCGTGATTCCCGCTGACAGCCCGCATTACTGGCGGCTGCGCGCGGCGGCGGAACTGCAAGGCGCGAAGGTTGTTTCTTTCGGCTTTGCTGGCCATGCGGATGTGCGGTTGCTCGATTCGGTGGCCGCTCCAGGTGGAGGCTCACTGGTCACCGCCGATATGGGCGACCGCCGGTTGTGTTACACCGTTTCCGCCCCCGGCGAACACTGGGTGGCGAATTCGCTAGCGGTTATGGCCGCCGTGCGCGCTGCTGGCGGCGATCTTGGCGCAGCAGGCCTCGCGCTTGCCGAGATGGCGGGAATGAAGGGGCGCGGCGCGCGTCACATGATCCCGGCTGCTGGCGGCGATGCTATTTTGATAGACGAGAGCTATAATGCCAATCCCGCATCGATGCGCGCGGTGCTGGCGCAATTGGGCGCAACAACCGCCACTCGCAGGATCGCCGTTTTGGGCGCGATGAAAGAGCTGGGTGATTTTGCCCCTGCCTTCCACGCCGCGCTTGCCGAGCCACTGCGCGCTGCGCACGTCGATTATGCGGTGCTGGTGGGCGATGAGATGCGCGCGCTTGCAGAGGAACTGGGGAAATCCGCCGCTGCCGCGCTTGGCAACGCCATACCCTTCGCCCATTGCGATAGTGCTGATCAGGCGCTCGCTGCACTGGCGGAGCTCGGGCTTCGGCACGGCGATGCGGTGCTGGTCAAGGGATCGAATTCGGTGGGCTTGGGCAGGGTTGTCGCTGGCCTTACCGAGGGACAAGAATAGGGTCGGCCATCAATGCTTTATCTGCTTGCCCAGTGGCTGCACTTCCCCTCGGTTCTCAACCTGATCCGATACCAATCGTTCCGCGCCGGTGCCGCGCTGATGACCGCGCTGGTGATCGGGCTGATAATAGGCCCGCGCTTTATCTCGATGCTGCGGGTTCGGCAGGGCAAGGGCCAACCGATCCGCGAAGATGGACCGCAATCACACCTCGCCAAGCGTGGCACGCCGACGATGGGCGGGCTGATGATCTTGATTTCGCTGATTATTTCGATGCTGGTCTGGATGGACCTGACCAATCCATTCGTCTTGGCCTGCCTTGCGGTGACCATCGGTTTCGGCGTGATTGGTTTTCTAGACGATTACGACAAGGTCAAGAAAAGCAGTACTGCGGGCATTTCCGGCCGGGCGCGGTTGATCGCGGAGTTCATTGTCGCTGGAGTCGCGGCGTTCATCATCGTGCGTCAAACCGGGACTGATCTTTACATCCCGTTCCTCAGCAATCGTTATATCCCATTGGGGCCGTTTTATTACGTGTTCGCTGCCGTGGTCATGGTGGGAGCAGGCAATGCGGTGAACCTGACCGATGGGCTCGATGGCTTGGCGACCATGCCAGTAATCATCGCGGCGGGAACTTTCGCGATCATCGCCTACCTCGCAGGGCGCATCGACTATGCGCATTATCTGGGCATCCAGCATGTTCCGCGCGCGGGCGAACTGGCGATTCTCTGTGCGGGAATTATGGGGGCGGGGCTGGCGTTCTTGTGGTTCAACGCGCCGCCTGCTGCGGTGTTTATGGGTGATACCGGCAGCCTTGCACTCGGCGGCGCGCTCGGGGCAATCGCGGTGGCTGCGCATCACGAGATCGTGCCGGCTATCGTCGGCGGATTGTTCGTTCTTGAGGCTGTGTCGGTGATAATTCAGGTGGTGGTCTAT